>CAZEDR010000411.1:0-2575 GCA_964510975.1 uncultured Melioribacter sp.
GAAATCGGAAATTGTTAGAGACAGTTACAACGGCAAATTCCCTTCGGATCATTTTTCGGTAATTGCTGTTTTGGAAATGCGATAAGAATTTGGTTTGAATAGGAAATAATTCTTTTATAAGTTGGATTAAAATTCACGGGGCGATACGTGCGATTCTTATTCTTCATTTTCTTAAGTCTAAGCTCAGTTCTTGCTCAGCAAGTCTCTATTAAAGAAGTGCTCGATGCTAATCTGTTCAAACTCTCGGATGGACGAATAGTAAAATTAGCCGGTGTAGATGCACCATCGGATTCATCTTCAATTCCGTTTCTAAGAATTGTCTCCGGCTTTGCAAAAGAATACATGGGAGGATATAAAAAAGTTAAACTAGAAATGGATTCTGTTTCGGTTGATCAAAACAATCGCTACACTTTAGTATTTCTTTACAAAAAATACACACTACAAGACTTATATTTGAATGAAAGTTTTTTGACGAATGGATATGGCAAATTCATAAATAATATTGGAAGCCATGAATCTATTGATCTGAAAAGAGCACAAGCTGCAGCTGAAAAAAGCGAAAAAGGAATTTGGAGATTTTTTACCCCCACAGAAAATGATACACTCGATTATTATCTGTTAGAAAGTGGCATTGTTAAAATAATTAATCCGGATTCAAACAAATTAAACAACTCTTACAATCAAACTCCGGTTGCAGGTAAAATTGCTTTTGAATTATTAGCCGGTAGCGGAGTTACTATTTTATCTACTTTTGCCGGTGCAGGTATTGCATCAGCCCTATCAAGTGGAAATGGTTGGGCTGCTTTAGGTGGAGGCATAATAGGTTTTGGTGTTGGTTATTTAGTTGGATTCCCTACAATGATTTATTTAATTGCTAAGGAAGAAAATCCAAATCTAAATCCTTGGATTAATATAGCATGCAGCTGGGGTTTAACTTTAGTAACCGGCGCAGCAGCAGCGCTAATAAAAGAAGGTCATCATCCCATAAATTATATTGCGGCTTTCTCGCCAGTAATTGGATCACTAGTTTATGCACATATACTTGCACCTCAATCCCCAAAAACAAATGACTTTCTGCTTTTACCGGATAGAAAAATTTCATCATTCCAAGATTTCCGCGATGCTCAAACGATGAGTTTAGAGTTTTTTAGAATCACTTTTTAATCTGGAATTGGTAATCCGCTTGAACGCATAATCTTAATTGCGTTAGTTGTTGGGCATGGTCCGTTGTATAGTTTATAATCGAATACCATTTTATCATCTAGAATCTCCTCTTTGAAGTGATAATTGCTTACAGTATCCACTTCATCGGCAAGTTTTATCAATTCCAAATCATGAGTGGAAATTAAACCCGAACCATTCTTTTGCACCAAGGCTTTTATTATAGCCTGGCTTCCCTTTAACCTTTCCAGATTATTTGTCCCTTTGAAAATTTCATCAATCAGAAATAAAACGGGAACCGGACTCTGTTCATCAAATAATCCGAGAAGTTGTTTAAGTCTTTTTACTTCAGCATAGAAATAAGAAATCCCGTCCGTCACAGAATCGCTAACCTTGATGCAGCTAAATAATCTCACAAGATTCATTTTAAGAAATTCTGCATTCACCGGTGCGCCGGAGTATGCCAGACAAATGTTAATACCAACTGTTCTAAGAAATGTACTTTTCCCGGACATGTTAGAACCGGTAACAATATGAACAATTCCGCTTCCCTTTAATGAATAGTGATTTGTTACTTTCTTTTGCGGATGAATGAGTGGATGCCCCAATGATTTTGCCTCAAGAAGAATCTGTTCAGAATCATTTTCCCGGTTTTCAAATTGAGGAAAAACATAGGATGGATTTAGATAAGAGAAAGTTGCCAGCGAGATGAACACTTCCAATTGCGATAAAACATCCAGCCAATCCGGTAAATGATTTCGCAATTCTCTTTTTGCTATTTCAACTTTATAACCGAGATAGTAATCAACCGGTCCAAAGGTTATTACCAACGGCCACAGAACCGGATTAGCTCTAAAAGAAATTATATTTAATATACTGTTGATTTTTCTTAGCAAAGCTCCGGCATCAACATTATTCTTTTTAAGCGGAGAACAAAGAGTTTTCACCTCAGCATTTGAAGAAAAATTATATCCCTCTACAAACTCTATCTGAGCAATAATTTTTCTAAGTTCGGCGCCAATTACTTCCGCTTCATTGCTTAAGTATTTTATATGCTTGTTGTTTAATAAGTAAACAGACCAATAAAGAAATGTTGTTACAACCCAGATCGATGGAATTACATTCATAATAGAAAGAAGAATTCCCAAAACATTAATCGCACATATGAGCGAAAGGAAAATGTATTTTTTCTTCAACAGAATTTCTTTATCGCTAACAGCAAGCCATTTGATAAAGCCCGATACTTCAATTTCATTCTTGGTTGATAGATTTGTAATTAGCAAAAACCTATCACGAAAATGGGACATTTTAGTTAGCTCTTTTACAATACTTTGCCTTTTGTGAATCTGTTCAATGCTTCCCGGATTTGAAAGAAGCATTTCCCGCAATAAATATGATGCCTTTTCGCTCTTTG
>CAZEDR010000412.1:0-2559 GCA_964510975.1 uncultured Melioribacter sp.
ATTCCCTTAACTCTCGTTTTCATCTTAAGGAAAAACTTTTCAGTTTTTTCATCATTATTCGGACGTGTATATAATGAAACCAAAATTAATATTAGAAATGGAGATACTAATCTTATCAGCATTCTAATTGTTTCATTGAGCGCATAAGCATTCTTCTGAAGGTTAAAACCAAGCGAGTGCAATAAAAGAAGTTCCGGGAAAAAATAACCATGCGCTTCAAGCTTACCATCTTTATTTAGCGCCGGCTGCTGAGACCAAAATATAGTTTTTGAAGGAAGCACAAAAGTCTTTGAAAATTTTGCGCCAAGAACAAGTTTTTGCGGACACTCGCTTACATTGCTTCCGGCTGGATTTGCTTTCTGCCATTTCTCTATTTCTATGTTTCTTTGCTCAACATCAATTGCACGGGCAACATAAGTACGTTTCACCGGATCGGGTTGTGTCTGCAAAAGCATTGTTTCATTTGTTTTTATTCCGGGCACTACATTCGAAAGCACAAGAGGGAATAAATAGAAAACACATAGAGTAACTAATATAGATGCCCAAGCACCTTGTCTATTTGCGCGCCGCCATTTTAATCCAAGCCAGAAAGCCGCGGCAAAAATCACAAAAAATTCCCAAATGAATTTTAAGATTTCGAAAATGCCGGTGAACTGAGTTGCTACAATAGCGCCGCCTGCTAAAAATGAACCGCCCAAAATTCTTCCGGCTAATACATAATGTTTTTCATTTTTACCTTTTACTAACGGCATATAGATATTATGAAGGAGCAATCCGGATACGGTGAGCATAAGTGAATCCGCGGTTGCCATCAAAGCTGCCATCATAGAAGCAACCATTAATCCTACTAATCCAAAACCCAATGAACCTAATAAATCATGTGTTGCATATCCCCAAAGCAAATCCGAGTTTTGGATTTTCCCGGTATATAACAGAACTGCCGAAAGCCCAACAACTCCCCACATGATTGTGCAAAATCTTTTTATAAAAACTCCGGTAACAAAACCAAACCGCGCCGATTGTTCATCCTTTGCAGCCGCGTTTGTAACTAATTGGTTTGGTTGAGTTACAACCGTAATGCCGGCAACAAGCGCGGCTGTAAAAATAAAATACCATGTAAAATCTATTAACGTCGGTGAACCGAAAATTTCAAAAAATGATTCGGGCAATTTTTCGTGAAGAATTTTTAGAGCGCTGTCTCCGCTGCCGGCTCCGTAGGTTGCGGTTATTTTCATCCACGAAAAAGGAATTAGAATTATCGAAAGTAAAATGATAAATACTCCTTGAAGCATATCAGTGTAGAAGGCAGCCACCAAACCGCCCATCATTGCGTGAATCATTATTATTAAACAAACAATCCAAATGAGAGCGGATTCATCAATGTATGAAAAAACACTGTTTGGTTTGAGAAGACGTAGTTCTTTCAATCTATCTTGTTCTGTACTAGTAAGAGTTTTCGAATCCTTTTCTTCTAGGATTGTTAATTCTTCAGCGAGCTTAAATTCTTTTTGTTCACCAACTGTAAAATCTGCTGTTTGTTTTGGAGTAATCGCCATAACGGTTTTGCTCATTGCTGTGTATCCAACGGAAATCAAACCCATCATACCTACTGCAGCAATTAGAGCATAAGTAGCAGCCATTTTTTTTGAGCCGTATCTTTCTTCGTAGAAATCTCCCATTGTAAGGATTCTCATTCTGCGCTGCCAGGGCGATGTAATCCAGAAGAGCGGAGTTGAAAAAGCCATTAACAACGAACTCCAAATACCGGCGGCACCGTTTCTGAAAGTTGTGGTAGCAACGCCAACCGGTCCATCTGCAGAAGTTGCTTGACCAAAGCTTGCAAACGTTTGAATCAGCTTGCCGAATGTTCTTCCGCCTAATAAATAATCTTCGCGGCTTTTAATTCTTTTGCTTGCCCAATAAGCAATACCAAGAATAACTGATAAGTAAGTTGCGATTACAATTATATCCAGAAGGTGCATTCCATAAATCATGTTAAACTCCTTTATTCAACCGAAAGGTTTTCGCAGTTAAGAAATTCCATTCTTTCAGAATTAGTTTTTGCAGATTGCCCAATAATTTTTGAAACAGATAAATTCTTTACATTCTTTGCATGTAATACTTTATTGAAATAACCGGGGTTCGCTTTACCCCACTCAACAGCGCAATTGGAAATGGTTACATCTTTTGCGGTATCAATGTAGATTCCGGAAATTTCATCTTTCAGTAATCCAACTGTATCCGAAGGGCGCAAGTCATAAATTCCGCCAACGAATTTGGTTTTCTTCTCAATCTTGAATGAAGAGTTTTCGATTTTAACTCCACAGACTTTATCAACTTCTCCGCCAATAAACACACCGTTTTCACTGTTACATTTTATGTTATCAAAGAAGATGTTACTTACTTTTCCGACTTTTCCAACTGTCTGTCCTTTAGCAAATCTAACGTTGGAGTCTTTATGAGCGCTGGCTTGTCTTTTATATGCTGTAACATAAATTGGTTCAGCTTTGCCCCACCAAACATCATCAAACAATCTTCCTTCAACAAAAATATTTTTGA
>CAZEDR010000413.1:0-2538 GCA_964510975.1 uncultured Melioribacter sp.
CAAAATCTCCGGCCGACGCTAATAATCCAACGTTTTGAGAAAGAGGCGGGCGGCGATTTGTGTGTTTCATATATCTGATGTTCTCAAACTTTTCTAAATAAGAATTAACAACTGAAAATGTGTCATCGCTGCTGCCATCATCAATAATTATAAGCTCCCAATCCGTAAATGTCTGTTTAATAACCGACTCGATAGCCCTCGGAAGCAGTTTTTCTCTGTTGAAAGTTGGCAAAATGACGGAAACAACCGGGCTGAATGTTTTGTAAACTTGCATGGAACTCATTCTGTATTGTGGATCAATAATCAAATATAGTTTTTTCTATTTCATTCAATATAATATATGTGTAATCAAATATAGTTTTTTTATTGTTCGTTTTTTTGATAATTTCACCACCCAAGTTGGGACTTCAGCAAATAAAAATGAGCCTAAAAGAGCAAAGGAACTACTTCGAAATCCTCAAACGGTACGAAAGGAAGTTTGACAGCAAGGAAACCGAAGTTTATAAGATTTTATGCATTAGGAATAAGGATGACGAGGATCTGGATAAGCATGCTATGGAAAAATTGAGATTATTGTACGAGAAATATCACGTCAACAGAGAAAGAAAGAATTACGATCACCTCTTCAAGAAACCCGAAGAGAATTCAGAAAACCATTAGAAATTTTCCGGTGGACTAATGAGTCAAAAACTACTTAACAGAATATTTGCGGGAATTGTGTTTGCAATTTCGGCATTTACATTTTTTTCAACAGTGCAGCCAACACTTTCGTTTTGGGATTGCGGCGAGTTTGCGGCATCATCCTATTTGATGCAAGTACCTCACCCGCCCGGAACCCCCTTCTTCTTATTGATCGGAAAAATGTTTTCGCTAATTCCATTTGCAGAAGATATCGGTTACAGAATAAATACTGTTTCGGTTCTTTCTAGCGCCGGTACGGTACTATTTCTATACTTAATTATTGTAAAAGTAATTCTCGCTTACTGGAAAAAAGAATTAACGTCAGTTTATGATGGATTAACGGTTTACATACCGGCAGCAATCGGTGCGCTATCATTAACATTCAGCGATACTTTTTGGTTTAGCGCTGTTGAATCCGAAGTTTATGCTTTCTCAATATTCTTTATCGGTGTTATTGTTTGGCTTATGATGATTTGGAATGAAAAAGCTGATGAACCGGAAAGCGAACGCTACATAATTATGATTTTCTACTTAATCGGTCTTTCCACCGGCGTACATTTAATGTCTGTGCTGGCAATTGTTTCCGTTGTAATGATTATTTACTTCAGAAAATATTTAACTAATGAAGCCGTTCTTAAAAAAACCGGAATCTATTTTATTATTCATTCCGCTATTATTTTGGTTGTTGGCGCTATGATGTGGGGTTCACAAACAACTGGTACCGCTCCGTCACCGGAAGAATTTCAAGCTGCCGATTCACGTTTCCTAATGATTTTTGTTGCGATCAGTTTAATATTTATGGGCGTTCTTTATAAAAAAATCTTTGTGAAAAACTCTTTTTACTTACCAATTATTGCCGGCGGTGTTGCGCTTGTTGCTGTTTATCCCGGACTAGTAAAATACTTAGCAAAAATTGTTTCTATGATTGGACGAGAGAGTTTAACTCTTGGTGTAGTTGGACTATTCGCAATAATTGGGGCAATTATTTATGGAATATTCTGGACAAGCAAAAACAAGAAGATGACATCGAACTTAGTTCTAAAATGTTTATTGTTTGGTGTTCTTGGCGTTACAACTTATTCCCAAATTCTTATTCGCGCTAATCTTGAACCACCGTTGAATATGAACAGTCCTAAAACTTTTACCGAGTTAGAATCATATCTCAATCGTGAACAGTATGGCGATTTCCCGATCTGGAAAAGAAGATTTTCGAATGAGCCTCATCAGCAAAAAATCTTTTCCGATTACAAGAGCGATTTAGATTTTCTCTGGTCATATCAGATTAACCACATGTTCAACAGATATTTATTCTGGAATTACATTGGAAGAGAATCCAACTATCAAGATGCCGGTGTAAAATGGACTCAATTCTTGGGAATACCATTCTTGATGGGATTGTTTGGACTCTATTATCATTTCCGAAAGGATTGGAAAATGGCATCGGTCTTTATTGTGATGTTTATTTTCCTCGGCTACTTAACTGCATTTTATCAGAATCAGCAAGAGCCCCAGCCCCGAGAGCGCGATTACTTTTACGTGGGGGCGTTCCTAGTCTTTTCTTTATGGATTGGACTTGGTGTGAGAGGAATCATAGAGATTCTGCAAGAGAAATTTTCAACACAAAGTTTTCTTAAGCCGGTTGTAATTGCTGTTTTCGCACTCGGTATTGTTGCTGTTCCTTTTAATATGGCAAAAGGCGGATGGTTCTGGCATAACCGTGCAAGAAATTACGTGCCTTGGGATTACGCGTATAACATGCTTCAAAGTGTTGCGCCAAATGCAATCATTTTTACTAATGGTGACAACGATACTTTTCCTCTCTGGTATTTGCAAGATGTACAAGGTGTAAGAAGAGAT
>CAZEDR010000414.1:0-2514 GCA_964510975.1 uncultured Melioribacter sp.
CAGCTTCGTAAGTTGGGTTTGGAACATTCCCGCCGCTATAGCCGCTTTCAACTTTTGCAACACCTTTTAATCTTGTGAATACAGCCTCGGTACACCAGAAGCAGCCGGAACCGAATGTTGCAACTGAATATTTTGTTGTATCAATCATTGCTTCCTCAGTTTTCGTGTTTGCGTTGTTGGAACAGCCAAGAACTGTTATTAAAAACAATAGAATTATTTTGTTTTTCATTTGTCAGCTTTCGTTTTATGTAATAACAAAGATTTTGGAAAATACGTTTCAAACTAGAACAAAAAAAATACCGGAACGCAGATTTAACGCTCGCCTCGCTTCGCGGTCGAAGCGGGGATTGAACAAGATTGAAACAGATAAAAAATCAGTTTAATCTGTGTGCAATTGGGTGTGTTAATATGCTTTGAATTTTGTGTAGCATATTTTCTCTTATAGTCAAGAAAATAAAAAGAGGATTGTCCCTCTCATTTAAAAAATATATTTACCATTTAACACAAATTTAATTTTGGTTAAAACATTCTATTAGTACTTTTGCGCTAGGGAAACCCGCCAACAATAAAAGTATGAAAGGGAATTTATTTAGAATTAATTCTTTTGCTCTGGAGGTTTATAGTGCCTAAAGCAACTCAAAAAATTAAACACATACCTACCGAAAATAATATTTGGCAAGAAGCAGACAAACCAGTAGAACCCACACAAGAAAATTTTACAGATTATGAAAAACCGGCTAGTGCATTTTTGGAATTGCCGCTTAACTGGTGGTCCAGTCATTCTACTATTGGTGCAAACAGCAAATTAAAAAAAATTGACTTGATACGTATTAACCAAGAAAAATTTAACAAACTAAATTTACCCTTACCCGATGATTGGCAAGTAAAGGATGGTGATTACGAAGTTGAATTACCGGAAAACCATGAGCACATTAAAACCAGCCACGAAGAACAAGTTAGAAAGGAAAGATTTTTATTAGCTATCGGTATAGCTGTGGCGAGCATTGTGGTTCTTCTGGTTTCCTTTATTGCGTCTATGATTAAGATGAACTGAATTTTAATTTATAATTAAGGTGTGAACATGAAAAGATTTATACCGTTTATTATTGTGGTTTTATTTTTATTACCCATAGTGAGTTGGGGACAGTTACTTACTGACGATTTTGATTATGGAAATTCTGCTGGGGAATTAAGAACTTTAACTATTAATTGGACCCGGCATTCAGGTACAAGTAATGATTTCTTGTATTCGACAAATAGTTTAACATATTCTGGTTATCCTTCATCTGGTGTTGGAGGATCAGCTTCAATTGCTGCCTCTGGGAACGATGATGTTAATAGAACGTTTTCTTCTCAGAACTCTGGAACGGTCTATTTTTCGTTTTTGGTAAACGCTGCGTCAGTTTCAACAACCGCAGGTGACTATAATGTGCATCTCGGTTCAACATCAACACATTATGCTCGTGTTTATTTTAAGAAAGGTTCAGCAAGTGGCAAATTTGTTGTTGGAATTTCAAAATCAACTGAAAGTGAATTGTATACTTCAACGGAATACAACGTAGGAACAACATATCTTGTTGTTATTCGCTACAAATTTAATACTGGGAGTGGTACCGATGATGAAGTTAAACTTTGGATAAATCCAGATCTAAGTGGTACTGAGCCCGTTTCAGATCTAACGCAGACATCAATCACTGCAGATGTTTCAAGTTTAAGTGCTATCTCCTTAAGACAAGTTACAAGTACAATGATAGTTGATGGAATAAGAGTTGCAACTTCGTGGTCACAAGCTCCTCTACCCGTCGAGCTCACTTCCTTTACTGCTTCGTTAGCAGATAACGGTGTACAGTTACATTGGGAAACGGCGACTGAGGTAAATAACTATGGATTCAATGTAGAATTGAGAATTGAGAATGGAGAATGGACAAAGATTGGTTTTGTGCAAGGACATGGAAACAGTAATTCTCCGAAGAGTTATTCTTTTACAGATGCCACAGCTCCGGCCGGTAAAGTGCAATACAGATTAAAACAAATTGATTTCGACGGCAAGTTTGAATACAGTAATGTTGCAGAAGTAAATGTAGATGCACCCGCTAAAATTGTTTTGGAACAGAATCATCCTAACCCGTTTAATCCGGAAACAGCTATCAGCTATCAGCTTTCAGCATTCGGTAAAGTTACATTAAAAGTATTCGATGCACTTGGAAGAGAAGTTTCTGAATTGGTGAATGAAGAAAAAGCAACCGGCAGATATACAGTGAAGTTTGATGGTAGTAAACTATCCAGCGGAATTTATTTTTATCAGTTAAGGTCTGGCGATTTTGTTGAAACAAAAAAGTTTGTGCTGATTAAATAGTCTCCCAATGTGAATTTTTATTAAAGAGGATGTCTCAAAAGTAATTATTCACTGAAGTTACGCAAAAGTTGAATTTCATTAATTTTCCTTAGTGAAACTTGGCGACTTAGTGCTTTTGTGGCTCAATTTCTTAGACTTTCTTTTGCCACAAAGTCGCA
>CAZEDR010000415.1:0-2499 GCA_964510975.1 uncultured Melioribacter sp.
CAAGCATTGACTATGATTTACCAACAGATGGAAAAGTAACTCTTAAAATTTATGATATGCTTGGCTGTGAAGTAAAAACGCTCGTGGATGAATATCAAGAATCCGGTAAATACACAACTTCATTTGATGCACGAAAACTTTCAAGCGGAATTTACATTTACAAATTAGTTTCGGGTTCATATTCTGCGCAGAAAAAGATGTTGCTCTTGAAATAAGTAAAAAAGTTAGCAAGAAGATGCTTTTGAAAAACTATAGCTAGAAAAAATAATTTTTAAGAAAAGGGTGTGCAAATATTAAAGTACTGTCCATGGAAAAAGAAATAATTCGTAAAATAAATATTTGAATAATTAATAATATTTAAGTGAGCTAGATATGAAAGCTATATCATTATTATTGCTGTGTTTTTTCTATTCTACACTTTATTCTCAGAATATTGATCATACTTCGGGAAAATTGCAAAAAACGTCTTCCTTTCCCATTGATTCGGTTATAACAAACATTGTCTTGGAGATAAATAAGGATTCTATAGCTTCCTATATTCAAAGCTTACAAGATTTTAGGACCAGATTTGCTTTTGCCTCTAACAGAGACACGGTGACAAATTGGATTAAGAATAAATTTTTAAGTTGGGGTTTTACAGATGTTGAATTAGACCCTTACTTTACTCATTTTTCATTGGATAGTTCGGTTACTGCAACATTAAACAATGTTGTTGCAACGTTGAAGGGAACATCAAAATCTAAAGAAGTAATAGTGATTGGGGCGCATTTCGATTCGATGGTTCATCCGCAATATTCTTATGATGAGGCTTCCGGTGCAGATGATAATGCAAGCGGCACTGCAGCAGTATTGGAATGTGCCCGCGTAATTATGAAACAGGCTTATAGACCCAATGTTACTATAAAGTTTGTTACGTATAATGGTGAGGAATGCAATCACCCCTCTGGAAGTACTCATTTCGCTAATCACCTCTATTCCGATGGATATGAAGTCAGATTCGCGATCAATTCGGATATGATTGCTACAAATAGACAATCACTTAACAATAGTAAAGTTGAATTGTATTATCCGAAGGGATTTGAGAAATATCGAGATTTAGTGAACGAAATGGCTCAAAAGTATGCGGTTGTTAATATATCCGAAAGAGAAGGATTAACTAATGCGGATAATAATGGATATTATAGCAACAATGATCCTAACATTGGGTTCGCCGAATCTGATTTTAGTAATTATTATCATACACCAAATGATCTTTTGGTGAACTGCGACATGGACTATTGTACAGAGGTCGTTAAAATAGTCTGTGGCTGCCTGATTTCCAGCGTGCAGTTGAATTCCCAATTGAAATCAATACAATTATTATTTGCAGAACCGGACTGGTCGAAGATAAATCTCCATTGGAAACCCGAAACAAGAATCGGTTCGTCAGGATTTAATATTTATAGAGGACTTACGCAACAAGATGAATTTGTAAAATTAAATACGAGTTTAGTAAATGATACTGTTTTTATTGATGATAATGTACAAAATGGGACTTATTATTATTACCAAGTTCGATCAGAAGATAGCCTTGGAGTTGAAAGTATGTTCAATCCTGTTGTAAAGTCGCGGTCAGTATCTCTCGATAATGGAATTTTATTGGTCGATGAAACTATGGATGGAACCGGCGCTTTAGGAAGTCCTTCTGATGAGGAAGTGGATAGTTTTTATGTTGGAGCACTTACAGACTTTAAGTTTAAGCAGTATGATGTTATAAAAGAAGGAGACGCAATGCTATATGATCTTGGTCAGTATTCTACCGTAATCTGGCAAGGGAATGACTACGCGAGCATCGCAGAACTTGTGAAGAGTAGAGATGAAATAAGGAAATATATTCAATTAGGAGGAAAATTTTTCTATAATGGATATTACCCTGTAAAAGCATTTTCCGGGAAGACCGGATATCCTATTAATTCAATTCCCGGCGAGTTTATTTATGACATATTGAAAATTAAAAAAAGCGACTTTAAGTTTATTACGCGTTTTAGCGGAGCAATCTCAATGGAATCCGGATACCCTTCCATGTTTGTAGATTCCACAAAATCACTCTCAAATAATTCATACCATTTGAATAACATTGAAAGCCTGGAACCTGCACCTGGCGGCAAAGTGATATACAGATATGATTCAAAATTTGATACATCAACTTCTCAAGGAAGCATGAAAGGTCTTCCTGTAGGAGTAGAATATATTGGAACAGATTATAAAATTGTAACACTTAGTTTTCCACTATACTATATGAAATCCGAAGAAGCTAAACAGTTAATGCAATATGTTTTACTTAACAAATTCAATGAACCGACCGGAATAGCTGTAAATAGTGAAATCGCTCCGGATGAGTTTTCTTTGTCTCAAAACTACCCCAATCCATTTAATCCCCAAACAAGCATTGACTATGATTTACTAACAGATGGAAAAGTAACTCTTAAAATTTATGACATGCTTGGTTGTGAAGTAAAA
>CAZEDR010000416.1:0-2497 GCA_964510975.1 uncultured Melioribacter sp.
CTTAGCATTGTGCTTTATATGTATCAAGAAGGTTTTAGATGGTGGAATATCGGTTATTCAACTGCGCTCGCGTTTATGTTAACAGTCATAATTTTAATTGGCACGTCAATCCAGTTCAAATTGCAGAAGGAGAAGAATGGCTAAACTGAAAAAATACATTGTAATTGCTCTCGCAATATTTGTTGCTGTAATTACATTCATGCCTTTTCTCTGGATGATTTCAGCATCGTTTATGTCAACCGGTGCATCTAACACTTATCCGCCAAAACTTTTTCCGGAAAAGTTCGATTTCTCTCATTATCAAATTTTGTTTTCAAGATTAAATTTAACACGCTATTTGTTGAACAGCATAATCATTTCTCTAGGTGCAACTTTCTTTTCGCTTACGTTGAACTCAATGGGTGGTTATGCATTCGCTAAGTTTCGTTTTTCAAAGAAGGAAAGTTTGTTCAAATTTTTACTCAGTTCGATGATAATTCCCGGACAAGTTACAATGCTGCCGGTGTTTCTTATTCTAAAAAACATGGGATTGATAAATACTTATTGGGCAATTATTGTTCCCGGTATGGCAAGCATTTTCGGAATATTTCTGATTCGTCAATATGCTCTTTCTATTCCGGATAGTATGATTGAAGCCGCAAAGATGGATGGCGCTACCGAACTTCAGATATATTTGAAAGTGATTCTTCCACTCTGCAAACCAATTTTGGTTACGCTTGGGCTTTTCACTTTTATGGGAACATGGAACGATTTCCTTTGGCCCCTAATTGTAATGACTGATTCAAATATGTATACGCTTCCGGTGGCGCTAGCAAACTTAAGCAGCGAGCATGTTCAAGATACGGAAATGCTTATGGCTGGTTCGGTAATTACAATTGTTCCGGTGTTAGTCGTTTTTCTTGCTCTGCAAAAGTATTACATCAAAGGAATTATGATGGGAAGCGTTAAGGAATGATATTTATTAAGTTAAACCGACTATCGTATTAGCTTATTACTTTAATAAGCATTTATCATATTGTAAATATCCACCATAATTCAATGGTTTTTTTATTCTGTTATGAGATTATTTAATTAGCATAATTTTTGGTTTCATTTATTGAAAACACCTTCAATAAAATAGGATTACCAATGCTTAAAAAGACTTTCTTCCTTATACTATTTCAAATCTTTGCCAGCTTTATTTGCTTTGCGGAACATTCAAACAACCAAATTGTTGCCGGTGCTTTTAAATCACCGAATTCTGCTTCTAAGAGTATTTCCTTAACAACACCGAATGGAGGTGAGGATTGGGAAAAAGGCACAAAGCAAAATATAACGTGGCTAAGCGGGGAGGTTACTACTGTTAAAATTGAATTCAGTTCTGATAATGGAATAACTTGGAATTTAATTGGAACTGAAGC
Source organism: uncultured Melioribacter sp. (assembly GCA_964510975.1). GTDB lineage: Bacteria > Bacteroidota > Ignavibacteria > Ignavibacteriales > Melioribacteraceae > Stygiobacter. Next base: position 1,401 of record CAZEDR010000416.1, read on the forward strand.
TGCAAGTAAGAAAACTTACGAATGGACTTTACCCAATATTTCTACAACTACTGCTAAAGTCAAAATTTCTGATAACGAAGATTCATCGGTTTTTGATTTGAGTGACAGCATATTTAAAATTGGTGATGTTCAGCTATCTGCTAAAATTATTTCTCCAAATGGTTTTCAGCGTTGGACGGCTGGTTCTACCAAGAATATTTTGTTTGAAGCAAATGGTGTTGGAAGCGTTAAAATTGAATATTCCTCTAATAACGGAACTGATTGGACGGTCTTAACAAATTCTACTATAGCTTCTACGGGTTCTTATAGTTGGACATTACCAACAACATTAACAAGCAAAGCATTACTTAAAATTACAGGAAATGAAAATGCTGTTAGTGATGTAAGCGATAATTCATTTAGCATTGTAAGTACCGGCGAAACAAATGCAAAAGATTATGTGTTTTTTGCAGACAGCCCAACAAAAGATAAATATGAGTTTTCGTGGGGATTTGCAAAATCACCAAGTACATTAACGATAATTGGTGATAAAGCTCCGGTTTCTTCAAAGTATTCTCTTCTTGGCAACTATTCAATTCTTATGAATTGGAAATCAGTTTCAAACGGTGATTGGGGAATGATAATAGGCAGTACCGGCTGGGGACATTTTGATCTCTCACAAAAAGATACACTGGTAATGAATATTTTTTCTGAAACCAATTTAACTTCCGCTCAGATGCCCTTCTTTTATCTAGAGGATATTAAAAATATCAAGGGTACTAAAGCTAGTCTTGGGAATTATATTGCAACTATCAAAGCGAATCAATGGAATAAAGTTCAAATACCACTGCAATGGTTTAAAAACAATGCGGGACCATCTGACCTAACAAATTTCAAGTCAATTTACTTTGTTCAAAACAATACAGACAGTTTGCAAAGAATTCTCTATTTGGATGATATCAGAATAACCGGTGAAAAACCTGTAAGCAAAACCGCAGTTGTTGTTCTGGGATCTTCTACTGCTGCTGGAACTGGCGCTACAAAAACTGATAGTTCTTGGGTGGAACGCTACAGAAAATATTTACTCACAAAAGATCAATATTCTATTTTAGTTAATC
>CAZEDR010000417.1:0-2496 GCA_964510975.1 uncultured Melioribacter sp.
TCAAACCGGATTAGCTTTAGTTCTTTTTAGCTTGGCGTATCGGTTAGGCAAGAAACATTATTTTAGAACATGGTTGCTTAACCATAAACTTACAGCAGAGTTTAGTTCCAATCGTAAAAGTGCTTCATCATTTTTTCGAACAACGGGAAGCAATACAATAACTAGTCAGATGAAATCTCTGCTAAGAAAAGATTTTTTGGTTTTCCTTCGTGAACCAAGCCAAGTTATTCATTCGCTTGTTTTACTTTTTCTGATGCTGATATTTGTAGTGAGTGTAGCCGGAATAAAATTCGTCGGATTGGGCAACTTTTATCTGCAAACAATGATCTATTTGTCAATATTCATTTTTAATTTGCTACTGATTACCACATTTTCGCTAAGATTTATCTTCCCTTTAATTTCATTGGAAGGAGAAGCATTCTGGAAAACGAAATCGGCACCGATTACAATTGCTAAATATATTAGAAGCAAGCTAAGCGCTTCGGCTATAATTGTTTTACTCATAAGCACTATACTGAGCTTGTTTTCAAACTTCAAATTCGGAATTGTTTTGATAGCGTTTTCTCAAATTGTAACTCTAATTGCTGCTGTTACAATCGTTTCTATAAATTTTGGGATGGGCGGATTGTTCGCAAATTACAAAGAGAAGAATCCGATTCGAGTTTCTTCTTCACAAGGAGCTTCGCTTACTTTTCTAATAAGTATTCTTTACATGCTCTTCTTGGTTGTGCTTCTTTTTAAACCGTTTAGCGATTTGTTTTTAGCAATAATGATAAAGAAAGAGTTTAATCTACTACGTTTATTCTTCTTTACTTTGCCAATGTTTATGGTTTCGGGGTTTATAGTTGCACTATTCTATAAAGCTACGGTAAGTTCACTCAAGAAAGATTTTTAATGTTTCTTATAAAATATCTCTGAAATTTTCCCCGCCAGTGTTACAGTAATTCTTCTGGAAGCAAATCTTGTAGAGACAGCAAGAATTTTATTATAAAGTCCGTCAACAACGCTCGGCTTTTTACCTAAAGCTTTCAATGCAGTTTCAACAACTTGCTCAACAGTTCTTGGAACAGGTCCCGGGGTTGAATTTGCAACTTTTTGAAATTCGGTTCTTGTTCCGCCGGGACTTAATGAAAGCACATCGATGTTGTATTTCTTTAATTCGTACCAAAGTCCTTCCGAAAGGAATGAATTAAATACTTTTGTAGCAGCATATACAGTTGTAGTAGGTGTAGCTTGAAAGGCAACAACACTTGCTAGGAATATGATTCCCCCTTTTTGTTTCTCTATCATCGGTTTAACAAAATGATGTGTGAGAGTTGTTGGAACAATGCAGTTCAATCTGATCATATTTTCATCGTTTGCAGAAGTATCATTAATAAACAAGCCTCTGTATCCAAAGCCCGCATTATTAATTAGCAAGCCTATATGTCTGTGCCCAATAATACTTGTTAATTCTTGAAGATAATCTTGGGAAAGTAAATCCACAGTTGCAACAAGAATTTCAACTTTGTACTGCTGTTCAAGTTCTGTTTTTAGATTTTCTAATCGGTCTTTTCTGCGGGCAACTAGAACAAGATTAAATCCTTCTTTAGCTAATCTGCGGGCAAATTGCTCTCCAATTCCGGAAGACGCACCGGTAATAAGTCCCCAATCGCCATACTTTTCTTTTAATGAATTCAATATCGTGAGTGTCTCAGAAATTAAATCATTTCGCTTAATAACTCTGGACGGGGCTGAGCAATTACAATTTTGTTAACGAGCAATCCTCTATCGGCAATAACCTTTGCGCCGGAATCAACCGCCGCAGTAACAGCTGCAACTTCGCCGGTTAATGTGCAAAAGGCCTTTCCGCCAAGAGCCATCGCCAAACGGATTTCAATTAATTTTACACTTGCAGCTTTAACTGCCGCGTCAGCGCCTTCAATTAACGAGGCAACGGAGAAAGATTCAATAATACCCAAAGCTTCCAGCGCTTTTACTTCGGAATGTCCCGATAATGCCGGGAAAATATCCGGATGTACACTTGGAATTACAAAAGTATCGATCACAGCAAAATCAATTTGAGATACCGCAGCATCTACAGCAGCTTGAACTTCGGCAACATCGCCTCCGATCAATACAATATATTTACCGGAACATATAGTTCTTGATAAGATTAACTGAACATTAGAAGTTTTCAGCATAATATCTGCCGCTTGCATCCCGGCAGCAATGCTTGTCATTTCTATCAGTCCAATTGAATTCATTTCCATAACCACTCTCTTTCCTCACGCAAAGACGCAATGAATACGCTAAGAACGCGAGGTTATAAATTATTTACAATTCTGTGAATTCCGTCTTTGAGTAATTTCTGATTAAAATTAATTAACAAACCCAATTTTAATTCAGAGAGTTTTAAATATGTTAAAAGTTGTGCATAGTGCACAGGTAATAACGTCTCAACAGCCTTCAATTCAAGAATTACTTTTTTGTTTACTAGAATATCAAGCCTATAAC
>CAZEDR010000418.1:0-2483 GCA_964510975.1 uncultured Melioribacter sp.
CCTACTTACCGTATTTTAACTCAAATATTATTCAGCAAACTATGCACTTTGATTTTACCCAAATATTGTTTCTACTCGCGTCCTTTATTGCGGCAGTCGGTCTAATTTTTATTATTTACTCCCGTTCTTCTACGGCAATAACTTCAAAGCTTTTCATTCTTACTCTGGTTTTAGTAATTGCTTACCTAATATCTCATACTGTGCACTTTGTTCTGATGCCATCTTACGATGTAACAGCTCTTGATATTTCTTGCCATTCGCTTCTACTAATGATTCTTGTCTCACTTACTTTTTTTTCATGGAATTATCCGTTTCAAAAAGAAATAGGCTTAACGCGTGGTTTGTTAATTATCATTCCTTCTACTATTCTTTTAATACTTTTATGGAATGGAAATTTCATACATGAATCACACGCACACATGGATAGATTTTCTGCTGATTTCTCTGCGCTATATCCCGTGTTCCTTTTCTGGTATTTATTTTTGATTGTGCTAAATTCGGTATGGATAATTCAAAAACTGAAGATAGCACCTAATTCTAACCTTCGTAATCAATTGCTTTTTTATTTATTTGGTTTGGTTATTACAAACATAGCCACTTTCATTTTCGGACTTTTCTTGCCATGGATCCTTGGATTCTATTACCTAGTTGAAATAAGTCCGCTTGCGTTTCTAATTGGGTTTATTTTCTTCACTGCTATTGCAATCGGTAAATACAATATGTTCCCTTATGCGGTTCAGAAAGTGCACAGCTTTAGTTTGAATAAAAAAATAATCTTCTCCGCAATCGTAGTTGTTCCAATTATAATACTACTCGTTCAAATCCCTCTTGGCAGAATTCTTTTTAATATCAATTCGACTCAAGAAATGATACGCTTCTTTTTCATAAGTCTCTTTGTTGGATTGATTGTTAGCGTCAGCATGTCATTCATTATATCCAGAATGATAGCACATCCAATTACATTACTTAAAGAAAAAGCTCTCGAGATTGGAAAAGGAAATTTTGAAGTAAATGTTGAATACAATTCAAGCGATGAGATCGGAGAACTGTCTCAGGCTTTCAATGATATGGCTGTTTCGTTGGATAGAAGTATAACCGAAAGGCAAAAACTGGAAGCAGAAATAATTCGTTCAGAAAAGTTTGCAGCACTTGGTAAAATGTCTGCCGTTCTTGCTCATGAAATAAAAACGCCGCTCACCTCTATCAAAATGAATGTTGATATTCTAAATCAAACGCTTTCACTTAAACCGGAAGATAAAGAAGCATTTCAAATCATAGGGAAAGAAATCAATCGCCTAACTGAACTTGTTAAAGAAGTTCTGCAAGTATCTCGAACTGCTCCGCTCAAAATTTCTAATCTGAACCTTAAAAATTTTGCTGACGAGATATTCCACCAAGTAGAAACAGATCCCAAACAAAAACAGATTTTATTTATAAATAATACAACGGAAATTGATTTTGCCGGTGATGAAGACAAACTAAAACAAGTTTTTCTTAACATGATTCAAAATTCAATTGACGCAATAAAGAAAACCGGCACTATCACAATCTCTTCTCACTTAGTTGATGGCGTTCTTATTATTCACATAACTGATGATGGCTGTGGAATTGAAGAACCGAATAATATTTTCGATCCTTTCTTCACAACTAAAGTTTCGGGAACCGGACTTGGATTATCTATTTCGCAAAAAATTATTGAGCAGCATAATGGAACGTTCTCACTTATTTCATCAAAACCTGGTGAGACAATTTTCGAAATAAAATTACCTCTGGATGATTATGGAAAAAATTCTAGTAATAGATGATGATGAATCAATTCGTCTGACTCTAACAAATTATCTGAAGCGACTTGGCTATTCGGTTCTTTCGGCAGAAGACGGAAAAATAGGTTATGAGATTATCCGCAATCAACAACCGGATTTAATTATCTCCGATATTAAAATGCCAAACCTAACCGGTCTTGAACTTCTTAAAAAAGTGAAAGACATCAATTCTCTTACAAAAATTATTTTGATAACTGCCCATGATGATGTTCAAACTACAATTGATGCGATGCAAAACGGAGCGTATGATTATCTTGAAAAACCGCTCGATATTGAACGGCTAAAAGTTACAATTGCACGCGCTCTTGAATCTAAAACTCTCAGTGAAAGAATTGATTCACTTATTGAAGACCAAGCCGAAGAGTTCCAGCCGGAAAAAACAATCATCGGTAAATCTAAACCGATGAGAGAAGTTTATAAAATAATTGGTCAAGTCTCTGCAAACCGCGTTACCGTTTTACTGCAAGGTGAAAGCGGGACCGGCAAAGAGCTAGTAGCCAAATCAATCCATTACAGTGGAATTACAAAATCAGAACCTTTCGTTGCTGTTAATTGCACTGCTATAACTGAGTCACTACTTGAAAGCGAATTATTCGGACATGAAAAAGGCTCTTTCACCGGAGCCGATAGAACAAAAAAGGGAAAATTCGAACTTGCCGG
>CAZEDR010000419.1:0-2474 GCA_964510975.1 uncultured Melioribacter sp.
TGCGTTATAGTCAACTGCAGAAGGTCTCCCCCAGAAATATTTTTCCGATGTGAATTTTTGTCCGACGTTTTCGAAGCCGATTAGTTTATCATTCTTGTAGATCGGCAATCCGTTTGCTTGATGAGGAAATAATAATCCTACCGCCCAAATAGCCAGTGGAAACATTATACCAAACAACACAACTGTTACTAAATGCAATTTTATATCTTTTAAGAATTTCATTTTGTCCTCTTCCTATATGAATAACGCAACTACTAAATCGATTGCTTTGATTCCAATAAATGGTACAATCAAACCGCCAAGACCGTATATCAAAAGATTTCTTGTTAATAGAGCTGTAGCCCCTATCGGTTTGTATTTAGATCCTTTGAGTGCAAGTGGAATTAAAGCGGGAATTATAAACGCATTGAAAATGACCGCAGACATAATTGCAGATTCCGGAGTGGCTAACTTCATAATGTTCAAAACACTCAGCCCCGGAATTGTTGCGGCAAATATTGCCGGAACTATAGCAAAGTATTTTGCAACATCGTTGATAATTGAAAAAGTTGTAACGTTTCCTCTTGTAATTAAGAGCTGCTTTCCAATTTCAATTACTTCAAGAAGTTTTGTCGGGTCACTATCCAGATCAACCATGTTTGCAGCTTCCTTTGCGGCTTGTGTGCCGGAATTCATTGCCACACCTACATCAGCTTGAGCAAGAGCAGGCGCGTCATTTGTTCCGTCTCCCATCATCGCAACAAGTTTTCCTTCACGTTGTTCTTTTAGAATGTAATTCATTTTGTCTTCAGGCTTTGCTTCGGCAATAAAATCATCTACACCGGCTTGGTTTGCAATAAACTTAGCTGTAAGTGGATTATCACCCGTAACCATTACAGTTTTAACACCCATCTTTCTCAACCGTTCAAAGCGTTCTTTAATACCCGGTTTAATAATATCTTCAAGCTGAATTACTCCGACAGCTACTTTATCTAAAGCAACTACAAGAGGCGTTCCTCCGTTAGTTGCTATTGCTGTCACATGTTTTTCAATATCGCTTTCGTTTGAAGATTTTCCGTTACTCCATTTTCTAATCGCGTCCCAAGCACCTTTCCTAAGTTGTTTGCCGTCGGGCAAATCAATTCCGCTCATTCTAGTTTCTGCGGAAAATGCTACAAACTTTCCATTGTTTGCGAGTTCGGCATAGGAATGATTATCCGACTTAACGGCAAGTTCTACAATGGATTTTCCTTCCGGAGTAGGATCGGCAAGAGAGCTTAGCAGACACAGCTTAGCAAAACCTTTATCATCCCCACCGTTTATTGGAATTAACTTAGTCGCTTTTCTATTGCCTATAGTTATTGTTCCGGTTTTATCAAGAAGCACAACATCAATATCGCCGGCGTTCTCAACAGCTTTGCCCGATTTAGCAATTACATTTGCTCTTAACGCTCTATCCATACCGGCAATACCAATTGCTGATAAAAGTCCGCCGATTGTAGTTGGTATTAGGCAGACAAATAGTGATATCAAAGCAGTTATAGTTACTGCAGTGTTGGCATATTCGCTGAATGGTTTTAAGGTTACTGTTACTAGAAGGAAAATTATTGTAAAGCTGGCAAGCAATATTGTGAGGGCAATTTCGTTTGGAGTTTTTTGTCTACTGGCTCCTTCAACAAGAGCAATCATTTTATCTAAAAATGATTCTCCCGCTTCTGTTAATACTTGTACTTTAATTTTATCGGATAAAACTTTCGTTCCACCAATTACACCGGAATGATCAGTTCCCGCTTCCCTAATAACTGAAGCCGATTCTCCGGTAATCGCTGATTCATCAATTGAAGCTATTCCTTCTATGATCTCTCCATCTATCGGAATTATATCACCAGCTTCGGCAATGAATATATCTCCCTTTTTTAATTGGGAAGAAGCAACGATTTTAATTTCATTTCTATCAGTTAAGAGTTTTGCGGAAGTTTCTTCTCTAGTTTTTCTCAATGAAGCAGCTTGTGCTTTACCTCTAGCTTCAGCAATAGCTTCAGCAAAATTTCCGAATAGTATCGTGAGGAACAGTAGTAGTGTGATAAACAAGTTATATGTAAAATTTCCTTGCCCGCTATCCGGTGATACTCCGCTAAGAACAGTTATGCTGAACATAATTACTGTTCCTATTTCAACAGTAAACATAACCGGATTCTTAATCATCACAGCCGGATTCAATTTAACAAATGACTCTAACACTGATTCCTTTACAATCTTTGAATCGAACAGTTTTATATTTCTTTCTCTTTTCATTTTTGTTATCCATTTACATTGTAAAATATTCGGCGATTGGCCCAAGTGTTAACGCCGGGAAAAACGAAAGCGCAGCAACTACAAGTAAGACTCCGAGCAGTACAACGCCGAACGCTATACTGTCAACTTTCAGAGTACCTTCCGAAAAAGGTACCGTTCTCTTTGATGCAAAGAATCCTGCTATTGCCAAAGGTCCAATA
>CAZEDR010000420.1:0-2452 GCA_964510975.1 uncultured Melioribacter sp.
AGCTTCAACATCGTTTTGGAATTTACCAACTACCCAAGAAGCGGCTCCTTTCAATTCAAAACCTTTGAATAACTTTACAACTCCTTCAAACTCTGCCCCGGAGTGAAGTTGCTCTGAACCGGAAATGTTTGCATACTTTGTTACCGGATCGCCAGTGTTTGGATCTATATCAGAATAAGAAACCGTAATGGCTCTGTCTCTCCATTTGGTATAAAAACCGTTGGCTCTAAACAAAATATCATTTGTTGATAATACATAGCCCAGTTCCAAACCAAAAACTTTTTCGTTTCTTGCATTTCCGGAAACAAGGTTTGTATTGTTAGCGAAAATATTATTTACCATAGGGGCAGATGAGAAATATCCAACATTAAAGAAAGCTTGGTTGTAAGCATCAATATTGTAGTTCAATCCAGTTTTGGCTGTATAGCCAAAGAAGTTTTGCCATTCTGTTTCTCTAAATGGATCTGAATTTAGATATAAGAAATAATCCAATCTTTTTGCACCTTGAGATGATGCCGACAAATTAATAAAGGTAGATAGGTTTCCGGTCTTATATTCTAACTGTCCGAACCCGCCATATTGACGAACATAAAAATCATTGTAGTAATTTACTTTTCCTCCAACTTCAACTTTTTTGCCGGTGTTATTTGGTCCAATTCCATTTACGTCTTTGAAATCAACATAATAATCACCGCCCAATAGATCTCTTATTTCTTGATAATGCACACCAATATAATAACGTCCGTCAATACCTAGATTCAAAGTAAGTTCAGGACTTAATTCAGTCTTATAAGTAGAAAGCAATCCGGTCCAATTATGATTGTTAACCGAGTTTCTCAATACAGTTGAAATTGAACGGTGCTTAGTTACATCATATTTAATATCAACTTGTTTTGAATTTATACTCCAAACTTTATCATAGTCTCTGTAGTTTTGATAAACCGGATCTTGCGTTTTAGTTATTGCCGGCGCGAATGGTCCTAACGTACCCGAGCCGTATCCTCTGCCTATTGAATGGTAAACTACAGTTGAGAGAACAGATTTTGGACTAATCTGCCAATTCCAATCTATATTAAATTGCGGCTTGTGAAATTTATTTACCGTTTCGTTAATCCATCCGCCTTGTAATCTTCCCATAGCATAGTTAAAATCTCTGCCATATTTTTCCCAATCTGCAGCGGTTAATCTTGCATAGCTAAATGGTCTTTGTCCGTGCTCTTGGGGGGAACCAACGCCGCGTAATTCAATTGAGTGATCTCCAAATACCCCGCCGACAGCAAAGAAATAAGAAAACTCTTTATTGTAAGTACCAACTGCGTAGCCATCCCAATTTTTTCTTGAAACAAGCGCTGTTACAGCAAAATTCTGTGAGAATTTTTTGTGAAACGAAAGACTTCCTTTAATAAGATTGTCTGAGCCATACTCTGTTTTAACTTTTGCAAATTCTTCTTCGCTGCCGATTCCTTTGGTAGTCATGTTTAAAACACCGCCTACAGCATTTGTAGAATATGGTGAAGCACCAATTCCTCTTTGAATTTGTGAATCTTCAAGAACATCTCCGAGTCCAGCCCAGTTGCTCCAGTAAACCCATTTATTTTCCATATCGTTTACCGGAACGCCATTAACCATAACTGCTACGTTTCTTTGAGAGAAACCACGCACGTAAAGAGTTGCATCGCCGGCACCGCCGCCCGAAGCTGATGAATAAACGCTTGGCGTTGTTGATAATTCTTGCGGAATATCTCTTGAAGCGAGTTTGAATTCTAAGTCAGCTCCTTTTATTTCTGAAAACGCAACTGGTGTTTCTCTCAAAACCGCTTTGGTGCTTTTAACAACCGTTTCATTTAATAAAACAGAGCTTGGTTCTAAAAGAAAATCCACCTTGATATTTTTATCAACATCAATGTTTTTTGTTTTAGGTGTATATCCAATGTAAGAAACGGAAACTTCGTAAACGCCTTCTTTCACATTTTCGATTACATAGCTGCCATTAATATCTGTTGTGGCACCAATGCTTAAGTCCTTTATCATAACAGTTGCGCCAATAAGTTTTTCGCCATTGGAGGCATCGCTTACAACGCCGCTAATTTTGAAATTTTGCGCAAAAAGAGAACTGCCTGCCGAAAAGAGCAAAGCAATCATTAACAAAGTAGAAAGTTTTTTCATATCCGGATTCCTTGTTGATTCGGAAAAATTGGGGTAACTATTTGTAGTATGTTTTCAAAAGTGGCTTCATTTTAGCTTTGTTCAAAAATAAGGAATTGATTGATAACAAATCAGCACATTACAAAAAACATTACGGAAAAGATTTAGAAGACGATCAGAAAATTAATTTCTAAACAAACTTTAGTCATTTCGAGCGAAGTCGAGAAATGAGGCAGCCTGCATTGGCAATGCTGTCAGGATAAAGAAAAAGCGGAACACGGATTTATTATGATGATTAAGATTCATT
>CAZEDR010000421.1:0-2444 GCA_964510975.1 uncultured Melioribacter sp.
GCAATCATATCATAAAAAGAGGGTGAAAATCTATCCCTTTGAGTTATAAAAGTCAACGAATTAGAGTTTAATATAACGAAAAAGGGGCTTCGAAAAGCCCCTTTTATTAGTCCATTTACAATGTATTTTTCAAATCAACTACATCCGGTTGTAGCGCCGCAAGTAGTACATTTTAAGCAAGTTCCGTTGCGAACCATAGTCATACTCTGACAATCGGGACAAATATCGCCCGTGTATCCGGCTTCGCGGGCTTTCATAATTTTCTGATGCTGAGTCATCGCCGCATTCGTTCTCTCGGAAGAAACATCAAGCTGAATCTTTTCAACCGGTTGCATCATATCTTCTCTATTAATAACAGTTTCACTTATAATTTCTTCACTAACATAATCCGGTTCAATTGTCAACCGATGTTCGGCTTTAGGATGTTCATCTTCTTCAACATGAGCAAGATCGTTTCTATTCAAATAAGCTACTGCTAACTCACGGAAAATATAGTCAATTACCGATGTGGACATTTTTATTCGCTTGTGTCCGCTTACAACACCGCTCGGTTCAAAGCGTGTAAACACAAAAGCATCAACAAATTCTTCCAGAGGAACACCATGCTGCAATCCAAGTGAAATTGAAATTGCAAAACAGTTAAGCAAACTTCTGAAAGCGGCTCCCTCTTTGTGCATATCTATAAATATTTCGCCAAGTTGCCCATTCTCGTAATCACCGGTTCTGATGTAAACACTTTGGCCGTTAATTTTTACTTTCTGTGTGTAACCGGTTCTACGGTCCGGCAATTTCCTTCTCTTAGCAATATATCTGTGAATAATTCTTTCGGCAATCTTTACTATATCGTTTTGTTCCTTCTTCTCCATCAAATCTTCAACTTCTTCTTCCGTCATTGTATTTAATGGTTGTGAAAGTTTTGATCCGTCACGATAAAGAGCGTTTGCCTTGGTACCTAATTTCCATGATTGGAGGTAGGCGTATTTAATATCTTCGATGGAAGCATTGTTAGGCAAGTTGATGGTCTTTGAAATCGCACCGCTAATAAACGGTTGAGCTGACGCCATCATGAATATATGAGCCTCTGCTTTGATGAACCGGCTTCCCTTCTTTCCGCATTTGTTAGCACAATCAAATATCGGATAGTCATCATGCTTTAGGAATGGCGAGCCTTCAATCGTCATTGTTCCGCTTACATAATCATTTGCAGATGCAATTTCATCTCTTGTGAATCCGAGAGCAGTAAGAAGATCGAAACTAAAATCATTTATTTGTTCGTCACTAAAACCTAGCTGGTTCTTTAAGAACTTATCGCCCAAAGTATATTTGTTGAACGCGAAGCTTAGTTCGAAAACCGAAGGGAGAATCTGTTCGAGTTTACTGAGAACATCTTCAGTAAAACCTTTTGCTTTGAGCGATTCATGATTGATATAAGGACAGCCAACAAGAGTTCCGGCACCTTTTGCATACTTAACAATTTCTTTTATCTGATCATCATTATAGCCAAGCTTCTTTAACGCTGGCGGTATTGATTGATTGATGATTTTGAAATAACCGCCGCCGGCAAGTTTTTTAAATTTAACTAGCGCGAAATCCGGTTCAATTCCGGTAGTGTCGCAATCCATTACTAAACCAATTGTTCCCGTTGGAGCAATTACAGTTACTTGTGCGTTGCGAAAACCATATTTCTCTCCTAGCTCTAAAGCATTGTCTGCATCTTCTCTAGCTGCTTGCAATAAATCCGAAGGACAGAATTCCGGATTAATTCCCATCGGGAAAATTGTTAATCCTTCATATTCTTCCTTAGGAACATTGTGCGTTGCTCTTTTGTGATTTCTAATTACGCGCAGCATTGCATTTTTATTTTGTTCATAACGAGGGAATGATCCATGTTCTTTAGACATTTCAGCTGAAGTAGCATAAGCTCTCATGTGCATAATTGCCGTTAAAGCTCCGCAAATTGCAAAGGCTTCTTTACTATCGTAAGCAATTCCTTGTCTCATCAAGAGTGAGCCAAGATTTGCGTAACCTAATCCTAGTGTTCTAAACTCATAACTGAGCTGAGCAATTTCCTTAGATGGATATTGAGCCATTAATACACTTATCTCTAGAACTATTGTCCAAAGTTTTGTTGCGTGTCTGTAAGCTTCAATGTTGAATTCATGTTTATCATCGTCGTAAAATTTAACTAGATTCAAAGATGCAAGATTGCATGCTGTATCGTCCAAGAACATGTATTCGCTGCAAGGATTTGAAGCGCGAATTTTTCCGCTCTCCGGACATGTATGCCATTCGTTAATTGTTGTATCATATTGAATTCCCGGATCGGCACTAGCCCAAGCCGCATAAGCAATATCATCCCACAAGTTTTTTGCACGGATTGTTTTGCATGCTTTAGGTTTTCTTCCATCCTTTTTGGCTTTCTTCAATTCAGTTCGCCAGTATAA
>CAZEDR010000422.1:0-2439 GCA_964510975.1 uncultured Melioribacter sp.
TAAGATTACATTATGCAACAGTTTAGTGCTCGATTGTTTAATAACTTCCGCAACTCGTCCAGCCTCGATATCTGCATCCAAAACAAAGGCACAGTCTCTGTAAACCTTAGGAAACTTCAATAACTCGCCAAAACCTTTTCTAAGAGCCGTAATCTTCTTAAGTGAATCAACGTATAATTCACATGCAAAGACGGTTTGATTAACATCAAAAATTGTTGTTATTGTTTCTCTAATTTTTCCAATTGTGCCTACAATATTTTTATTAACCAAAACATTAAGACAATTTTGAAAGTTACTATTTTCACCTACTGATGCTTCAAATGAAATTTCAGCTCCAAGAAATTGCTTGGACAAAATTGATTCAACAGCACCTTTCATTTCGTAAATGTCTAACTGTCTATCTTTCGCATACCATTTAGTTCTAATGGAATTACCGGTAATAATCGCAACTAAGTTTTCTGTTTCTTCAAAATCATCAAAGCTTTTGATTGTATCATTTTTCTTATTAAAAATTTTTCCTATCTCAAAAAGCATTAAATCTTTTTCACCTACTTTTAGATTATTCGCTACAGTAGTTAGTATGCCGGGAAGCAGTGATGGTCTAATATGCGACATTTCACTGCTCTGCGGATTTAATACGGCAACCGGATTCCCGAACTTAGAAGCAATGTGTTCATTAAGCATGGAGTTGGTTACAATTTCATTGAATCCAACTGAATTGAAAACATTTCTTAATCGGTCAGTAAATTCCGATTGATCAATTTTTTCTTCTAACGTAATAGTAATCTTATTGATCTCTGGTATGTTATTATAACCATAGATTCTCGCAACTTCTTCTATAAGATCAATTTCGCGTTCAACATCGCCACGGTAAGAAGGAATTTCAACCAGTAACTTTTCATCTGATTTTTCAATAACTCCGAAACCAAGATTTATTAAAATTCTTTCCGCATCTTCTTTTGGAATTTCATATCCAAGAACTTTATTAATGCGGGCAAACCTAATTTCGACTTTTGGAGATTGAATTGGATTAGGATAAGCATCAATCTCTCCTACTGCAATATTGCCGCCAGCTGTTAGTTGAATTAATTGCGCTGCGCGTTTTGCTGCCCAGACAGTAATGTTATAATCAGTTCCTCTCTCAAAACGATAAGACGCATCTGTTGAAAGCGCCAAATGTTTTGCGGTTTTTCTAACCGATGAAGGATTGAAGTAAGCACTTTCGATCAGAATATTTTTTGTGTTAACTGTGACTTCTGAATTCTCGCCGCCCATTACTCCGGCAACTGCCACTGATCTTTCAGCGTCACAAATCATCAAGTCGGAAGATTTCATCTTGCGCTCTTTTGAATCAAGAGTTACAAACTTTTCACCTTCTTCAGCACGACGAACAACAATTTTCTTTTGAGCCAGATTATCTAAATCGAATGCATGAAGCGGCTGACCGACTTCGTGAAGAACATAATTCGTAACATCTACAACATTGTTAATTGGACGCAAACCAATGCTTTTCAATCTCTTCTTCATCCATTCCGGTGAATCTTTTATCTCAACATTTGAAACTACTTTACCTATATAGCGGGGACATTTCTCAGCATCACGAATTTCAACCGCAGCTAATTCTTCCGACTTCTTTCCAGTTTCTTCTAAGTTAACTTCCGGATATTTCAACGAGCGATTGAATATCGCGCACAAATCTCTGGCAACACCAATATGGCTTAATGCATCTGCTCTGTTAGGTGTAATGTTTATTTCCATTGTAACGTCATCAAAACCAAGAGCAGTTGATAATTCTGTTCCTTCTACTAACGAAGGGTCCAAAACCATTATGCCTTCGTGATTATCACTTATTCCAAGTTCTCTTTCAGAGCAAATCATTCCCTCGGAAACTTCACCACGAATTTTTGCTTTCTCAATCTTGAATCCGCCGTTAGGAATTACCGTTCCAATTTTAGCGAAAGCAATCTTCTGTCCAGCGGCTACATTTGGAGCGCCACAAACAACATTGTAATCTCGAGTGCCGTCACTAACTATGCAAAGTGAAAGCTTATCTGCGTTTGGATGTTTCTTTCTATCCTTAACAAAACCAACAATCATATTCGCAAAGTTCTTAGACTGATCAACCACTTCTTCAACTTCTAAACCAGCATAAGTTATCTTTTCAACAATTTCCTCAGCAGAAATGCCGCTCAAATCGATATAGTCTTTTAGCCAATTAAGAGAAATCTTCACAGTTTCACCTTTTTAGTTCTTCTTGGTGTCTTAGTGTCTTTGTGGCATAGAAAAAATTGCCACTAAGGCACAAAGGCACTAATTAAAATTGAGTTAAAAATCTCTTGTCGTTATCAAATAAAATTCTGATATCATCAATGCCATACTTGCGCATAGCGGTTCTTTCTATTCCCATTCCAAAAGCGTAGCCAACATATTTCTCCGGAT
>CAZEDR010000423.1:0-2427 GCA_964510975.1 uncultured Melioribacter sp.
TAAAGGCGAAAAAGGGTGAAGGAACTTACGAGAAACTGATGTTCAAATCCGGCACTTGGGAAGTAAATTAATTCCGCATTTTGATTTGATGAATGTAGTTATCACTTTCGAGGCGAAGTTTTCTTCGCCTCATTTATTTATAAACTAACTGGCTGGTTAATGGACGCTTTTACAGAACTTAAAAAAATAATTGAAGAAAATGATTCATTCCTTTTAATGACGCATGTAAATCCCGATGCTGATGCTCTTGGTTCGGAATTAGCTTTTTATGCGATGCTGAAAAAGCTTGGCAAGAATGTAAGAGTTGTAAATCATAGTGCAACTCCTTACAATCTTGAATTTCTTGATGAAGAGAAGGTGATTGAGAAGTTTGATACTGAAAAACATTCTGAGGTGTTTGCTCAAACCGATGTGTGTGTAATCCTGGATTTAAATAATGTCGGAAGAGTTGTAAAAATGGAATCGGGTCTCCGCTCATTCAAAGGATTAAAAGTATGCATAGATCATCACCAAGACCCGGAAGATATTTTTGATTTGATTGTTGGAGGCACAGAATACTCTGCAACCGGTGAAATCCTGTTCAAGTTTATTAAGGAAACTGAAATTGTTGATATAGATTGTTTCATTGCAAATCAACTATATGTAGCGATAATGACAGATACCGGTTCATTCCGGTTTGAGAGAACAACTCCTGAAGTTCATAGAATTATAGCTGAGTTAATTTGTTACGGAATTAATCCGCCTGAAGTTTTTGATAAAGTTTATAACCAATTTAATTTTGGAAGAGTAAGACTTTTGGGTGAAGCATTGAGCACAATGCAGTTGGATTCAACCAAACAAATTGCCTATATGATTGTTACAAAAAAAATGTTAGAAAAAACCGGAACCAGCGAAGCCGATGTAGATGGTTTTGTGAATTATTGCTTGACGATTAGCAGTGTAGAAATTGGAATTTTGTTTTATGAATTAAACGATGGAATAAAAATCAGCTTCCGTTCAAAAGGGGAAATACCGGTTAGCAAATTAGCCGCGGAGTTTAACGGCGGCGGGCACCGCAATGCTTCCGGCTCAAGACTCTTCAACATTACAATTGATTCCATCAAAGAAAAAGTTATTACTGCTGCACAAAAATATTTGAATAATTAGGAGATAGAATGCATTTCAATCTTAACATTAAAGCCGAAAGCGATAAACTTAAATTTGGAGATGATGCCGGTCTGGTTAAGTTTTTTATTGAAGGGGAGAACTTGGAAAAGTTAGTTGATGATTTTTTCGCATCGTTCAGCTTTCCGCAAAACTTTATTCAGAAAAAAAGCTTTCTTGACAAGAAGAATAACGATTTGGTTTACTATTCTTCTTTCGGTGAACCTTCGGTAATATTTCTGAAGAAAGCAAAAGTGGATAAGGATTTCTCTTCCGACTTTTTCCGCGATTATTTTGCCGGATTGCTTCCAACGCTAAAATCTAAACATATCAAAACAGTTCATGTTGTTATTCCGGCATTCAGCCACTTTCCCGGTCATTTCATTAGCGATGAATATTTAATCCAGACTATTGTTGAAGGAATTCATCTTGGTAATTATACTTTCAATAAGTATAAGTCGGATAAAAATTCAAAAGAGAATCTGCAGTTTGTGCTGCACTACTCCAATAAATCACTCGTAAATAAAGTGATTGAAAAGGCAAATCAAATTATGTCGGCAGTTCATTTTACTCGTGATCTTGTGAACGAACCGGCAATTACATTAACTCCGCAAGAATTTGCTAAGCGCACCAAATCCGAATTAACCAAACTTGGCGTTAAAGTTACAGTGATGAATAAAAAAGAATTGCAGAAGAGGAAGATGAACGCGATTCTTGCTGTTGGCGGTGCTAGTAACCACGATCCGTTAATGGTGGTTCTTGAATACAAGCCAAAAGTATCAAGAAAGAAAATTGCCTTGGTAGGAAAAGGTGTTACTTATGATAGCGGAGGCTTATCAATTAAGCCAACACAAAGTATGCTTGAAATGAAAGCCGATATGGCTGGCGGCGGCTGTGTTGTTGGTACAATAAAAGCTGCGGCTGCGCTAAAACTTCCAGTGGAAATTATTGGTGTTATTCCTTGCGTTGAAAATATGATAAACGGTTTAGCATATAAACCGGGTGATGTAATTGTTGCTGCTTCCGGCAAATCCATTGAAGTGAAAGATACAGATGCAGAAGGAAGAATTGTTTTGGCAGATGCTTTGCATTATGCATCTAAACAAAAGCCGGATGAGATTATTGATTTTGCAACACTCACCGGAGCGATTGCAGTTGCGCTTGGTGTAATCATTGCTGGAATGTTTACTAAGAATGATGACCTTGCTAAACGCTTGAATGAAGCCGGTAATAAAACTTTTGAGCGTTTATGGAGAATGCCTTTCTGGGATGATTATAAAACAA
>CAZEDR010000424.1:0-2423 GCA_964510975.1 uncultured Melioribacter sp.
CAAGCTAACCAACTTTACAATCGATGCGGCGTTTGAAGATGTTCTTGGCAAAGACGGCTACCAGATTTATAATGAATGGTCAAGTTTTCTAAAAGAAGATTATAAGAAGAGAACCTCAGATGTTCTTGCAAATAAAGTTGAAGGTTCGATGATTGCTTCCGAAGGATTCGGTAATTTTCATCCTACATATTCTTCCGACGGAACGAAGCTTCTTTATATCTCGAGTAAAACAAATGATTACATGAGTCCCTCTTCATTATATCTTTATGATTTTACAACCAAGACTGAAAAACTTGTAAAAGCAAAAGTTCGTTCAACAACTTCATTTATTCCGGGAACGAACAAAATAATTTATGCGGAACTGAGCGACGATAATCCCAAATGGATCAACATACATGATTTGTACGTTTATGATTTAGATGCGGAAAAAGAAACAAGATTAACTCACGGTTTGCGAGCCAACAATCCAAGTGTTTCTCACGATGGTAAAAAAATTGCATTCATTTATCAGAATGATGGAACTGTGAATCTTGGAATTGTTGATATAGATGGAAAGAATTTTAAGAAGCTAACATTCTTTGAGCAAGGGGAACAGCTTTTTAACCCGAAATTTTCAGCTGATGATTCTCAAATTCTCTTCGACTTTTCCATCAAAGACAATAGAGATGTAGCGAGAATCAATGCCGACGGTTCCGGCTATGAACTGCTGACAACTTCGGAAGCCGATGAAAGAAATCCTTTTATGACGAAGGATGGATTGCTTTACTACTCAAGCGATGAAACCGGCATCTTTAATATTTATTCTCTCGATTTGAAAACGAAAGAGAAGAAGCAGTTAACAAATGTTGTAGGCGGCGCATATATGCCGGCGGTTAATGACAAGAATGAAATTGCATATGCCGGCTATACTGCAAGCGGATTCAAGATTTTTGTGATTGGAAAAGAGGAACAAGCTAAAGTCGATCCGACAAAAAAATATGTCTGGCTTAAGAATCCTCCGCTTGAAGAAAATAAACCGAACGGAGATATCGGCAAGTTTGATATTGTTAAACTTAGAAATTATGATGACACAAAAATTCCGGAATACACGCCGGAAAAATATTCGGGCTTCTTTTCTAAACTAAGCATTCTTCCTTTTATCCGTTATGATAATTACAGCACTTTCAATTCCGTATTGGATAGAATTAAGCCCGGTATTTATATTGCATCCAGCGATATTCTTAACCGTTATTCAATATTCGGCAGCGCTTCAATCAATAGAAAATTAGAACGAGATCTCTTTCTTCAATTCGACTACCGCGATAAACTTCCTCTGTTGTATAATGTTGGTTTGCGTCCCGAAATTGGTTTTGAACTATACAGTGTTAGCCGCGGTGCCAATGTTGATCTTGATTTCGGAGTTGATTCTACATTCATTCCGCCAAGAGTTGATTATAGGATTCCGGCAGAAGTTACTTATAGTTTGTTTGAGTTTGACATTGTAGCGAAACACAAAATCTTTTCCGACGGAACAATGCTGGAAGGAAGATTTATCTTTAGTCAGTATTCCTCAGAGCTGGGAAGCTTTATTCTGCCCGAAAGCGGCAATTCGCTTTATCCGGCTTCCAGCGATAAGTATTACATTGGCCGCGCGTTCCAATTAAAGATTAGTCACGAATTAACAATTCCAACAATTGATGCTGATATTAATCCGGTTGGAAGAAAAGTAGAGATTAAATTCGACTACGAAATGAACCGCTTCAATAATGAAAATAATTACACCGTTGTTGATGGTATTCTTAAACCTCTTTACAACGATTTCAAATTCCCTAAACTGGAATTGAACTGGAAAGAATATTTCCATCTTGGCGGAGATCAAACATTAAGTGCGCAGTTCCGCGCCGGAACAATATTTGGTCCGGAAGTACCGGACTTTTTCGATTTCTATCTCGGCGGTTTAATTGGAATGAAGAGTTATCCTTTCTATTCCGTAAGCGGAAACGAATTAGGCTGGCTGAATTTAACTTACAGATTTCCATTGTTTAAAAACATTGATACACGTCTTGGACATTTATACTTAGACAAAATTTATTTCTCTGTTTATGCTGATTATGGTAACGCGTGGACCGGCGCATTCCCGGAGATGAAAGATTTTAAGAAGGGAATTGGCGGAGAGCTTAGAATAAAACTTAATTCGTTTTACATTTTCCCGACAAGTTTATTTTTTAACGCGGCATACGCGTTTGATGAGTTTAATAAAACAGTTCGCGGCGAAGTTATTAAGTATGGCAAAGAATGGAATTTCTACGGCGGAATTCTGTTCGACTTTAGCTTTTAAAATAATTACCGCAAAGACGCTAAGTCGCAAAGGTAAAATTTGACTTCGCGTCTCCGCGCCTCTGCGGTTTTCTTTCCTGATAATTAAATGACAAACAAATTTGAGT
>CAZEDR010000425.1:0-2406 GCA_964510975.1 uncultured Melioribacter sp.
ACGACGCAGAAAGACCAGATTGATATTGACATCCGAAAGATCGAAAATGAATTAATCAGTTATAGGAATCAAATTAATGCAATTGATTCCGAGCTTCAAGGCAAGCGTTCTGAAATTGCTAAGAACTCAGAGCAGCTGTTCGATACTCAAAAAAATATTTCAGTTACTGAAGAGAGATTAAAATCTTTAAGAAATAATCACGCCCGATTGGAGCAAGAAATTCACGATCTCTCATCGCAACTTGAAGACACAGAATTTTCGATTACTGATGGTAAAGAGGAATTAACAACCTTCACCCTCAAGCTTGAAGAAAAGAAAATCGAAATTGAAGAACACGAATCGCTTGTTCTTGAGAAACGTGAATTTCTTGAACAGAAACGTGCAGAGCTAAAAGTAATTAATGAAGATAAATTTACTCTTCTTAAAGAGATTGCCGAGAAAGAGAATATAACCAATAGTTACAAAAAGGAATTAACAACTCATCGCGATAACATTGAGAAACTTAACACGAAGATTCAGAACGTTTCGAATCACATTGCAAAAACTGTTGGTTACATTGATAATCTCGTTGTAGAAAAAGAAGAAGCTGAGAAAAAACTTAACGAAGCCGGGTTGCAAATCACGCTTCGTGAGCAAGAAAAGGCTCAGTTGGAAGAACAGATTAATCTTTTAAAGAACGAAGAAGTTGAACAGAAAACTTTATTGGCCGGTCTGCGCGAGAAAATCAACTTCATGCAGACTTTGATTTCAAATCTCGAAGGCATTTCTAAAGGTGCGCGAGTTCTGATTGATAACGATGAATGGACCAGCAAAAACAAAAGTATCTTTGCAGATATAGGAGATACTCAAGAAGATTTTCGCTTCGCACTTGAAGCCGCGCTTAAATCGGTACTTAACAACTTACTTGTTGATAGCTTAACTGATTTGGAAAGCGCGATTGACTACTTAAAAAAGAATGATCTTGGAAAAGCTTCATTCTATTTATTGCAGTCGGATATTAATGCTAAAAAATCCTTTATCTCTTCCCTTTCCAGCTTCAGCCTTAAGAGAAAAGCTAAGAAAATTGCCAAGGCAGCTGGTTTTGTTGGCTGGGCCAAAGATTTTGTTGAAACGGATTCTACTTGGAAGCCTTATTTCAATCAAGTGCTGGAAAGAATTGTAATTGCTAAGGATTTAAGAGCTGCGATTGAGCTTAATAAGATTTATCCGGAATTTAATTTCGCTACGTTAGAGGGAGATTTCATTCAAGCAAATGGTATTATTGAAGCCGGATCGCTGCCAAAACAAGATGAAACTTTATTTGGTCGCAGACAACTTCTTGAGAATTTGAAAAAAGAATTTCCGAAGCATGAATCAAATCTTGAAAGACTTCGGTCTGAAATTCAAGAAACAGAAGCAAAACTAGCCCAGATCGATCTTAAAAATTTGACTGACCGCGAAAAACTAATCGCCAACGACATCGCAAACATCGACAAGCAAATTTCCCAATTGGAATTTGAAAGGAAGAAAGCCGACGAAGATGTTGAAAACACAGAAAAAGAAATTCAAGAATTAGCTTCAAAGGCACACGGGCTTGATTTACATGTTGAGCAAAATTTAATTGAGCTTGAAAAAACTATTGAAGCGAAGACCGCTTTCGAAAATAATATTGCCGGACAAGAAGCTGAGCTCAGGCAATCGGAAGAAGAATATTCATCACAGCAGACTCAGCAAAACCAAAGACATGTAGAACATGAACGGTTAAAAGGTCAAATTGAGAATACTAAGAACTCAATTACTCGTTCCGAGCAAAATCTTGACACAATTCAAAATGGAATTGAAAAACGTAAGAACGATTTAACACGCAACGAGGAAGAAGCTACAACTCTCAATGAAATTCTTGGCGATGCAAATGATCAGCTCGCCGAGATCAATTCATCCAGAGTGGTGATGTTGAATTCTGAAAAAGAAATCAGCGAAAACTTACGCGCAATAAAAGGTGAAGCTTCCCAGTTTGAGAATCAGCTAAGCCAGTTGAGAAATCAACGGCAGGAAGTATCAGACAAGATTTATTCTTTCGAGTTGAAGGAAAATGAACTCAATTTCAAAATCAACAATTTGATTGAGCACATCAAAGAGACATATTCTGTAGAATTGGAATTCAAAGAATTCGAAGATTTACACACATTCAATTATGATGAAGTAAATCAAGAAGTACAAAGACATAAAGAAAAAATTAAAAATTTAGGGCCGGTAAATCTTCTTGCTTATTCAGAGTATGATGAAGAAAAGCAGCGTTTAGACTTCTTATTAAAACAGCGAACGGACTTGATCGAATCCGAAAAAGATTTGATCAAAACTATTGATGAGATAAACCAAACAGATAAAACATTGGTCATGGATACATTCACTTCGATACGCCAGAAC
>CAZEDR010000426.1:0-2389 GCA_964510975.1 uncultured Melioribacter sp.
AAGCGACGAAGTAAAAATTACTAACAACACTAAAAGAGTTTATAAACTATGGATGAAATGAAGAAAGATGAAATTTGGGTTGGGACGGAAAAATTTGTTCCTTATCTGACTGCAGAGGAAATCCAAAAAAGAGTTGCAGAACTTGGAAAAGAACTTAGCGAAGAATACAAATCCAAATTGCCGATATTTATCGGCGTGCTGAACGGATCGTTCATGTTTATGGCCGATCTTCTTAAAAATATTACAATCAACTGCGAGATGGACTTTTTCAAACTCTCGAGCTATGGAGATACAAAAATTTCTTCCGGACGGGTTAAACTTGTTAAAGATCTGAACGCGGATATCACAGACAGACACTTAATTATCGTTGAAGATATTGTGGATAGCGGGCTTTCGATAAAATATATTGAAGAGCTTATAGCCGAACACAAACCCGCAAGTATGAAGGTTGCAACCCTTCTTTACAAGCCCGATAGCCTCAAATATGACATCAAAATTGACTATATTGGCTTCAAGATACCAAGTAAGTTTGTTATAGGTTACGGGCTGGATTATGCACAGAAATATCGCAATCTCCCCTCAATTTATGCTCTTAGCGAGTAAGGACTTAGGATGAAAGAACTAAATAATAAATGGTTTATGGCTGACGAAAAAAATACCCCCCCGCAAAAACCTAAAAAAGGTTTTACTCCTCCAAAACAGGATGGAGATTTTGACTGGGGTAAGATTATTAAGACCGTGTTTAGCTGGGGCGCTGTTGTTATTGCCGCAGTTATTGTTATGCAGCTAATGCGTACCAGTAATTCCGGAACGGTTGACGTTTCTTACGATCAGTACAAACAGTTTCTTAACGACAATAAAATTGTTAATGCCAAGATTATCAAATCCGATGTAAATGATTACCGTCTTGAAGGCACTTTGAAAGAAAAAGAAAAAACTATGGTCAACAATGTTGGTGTTGATATAAAAGTTTTCACGGTAGTGATTGATCAATCAGATCTTGCCGATCAGAAAAAGATCTGGGATGAAAAGGGAATAAAATACACCTACTCAAAGGAATCAAATGAATGGCTTACAGTATTTCTCGGGTTCATTCCTTGGCTTTTGATTTTAGCCGTATGGGTTTTCTTTTTCCGCAGAATGCAAGGGGGCGGCGGTGCCGGCGGCGGTAGCAGAGGCATTTTCAATTTTGGTAAGAGTCGTGCAAAATTAATTAACGAATCTTCAATCAAAGTTACATTTCAGGATGTAGCCGGAGCCGATGAAGCTAAAGTAGAACTTCAGGAAATTATCGAGTTCCTACGCGAGCCGGCAAAATTCCAGAAACTCGGCGGAAAAATTCCGCGCGGTGTTTTATTGCTGGGCCCTCCAGGCACTGGTAAAACTTTATTGGCGCGCGCTGTTGCCGGTGAAGCCGGAGTTCCATTCTTCTCCATTTCCGGTGCGGACTTTGTTGAAATGTTTGTTGGTGTTGGCGCAAGTCGCGTAAGAGATTTGTTTGAACAGGGAAAGAAAAACGCTCCTTGTATTATCTTCATTGATGAAATTGATGCTGTGGGTCGCCACCGCGGTGCGGGCTTAGGCGGCGGACACGATGAACGCGAGCAGACCTTAAACCAATTGCTTGTTGAGATGGATGGCTTTGAACAGAACAGCGGCGTTATAATTATTGCAGCTACAAACAGACCGGATGTTCTCGATCCGGCGTTGTTGAGACCGGGAAGATTTGATAGACAGGTTGTTGTTGATAGACCGGATGTTAAAGGTCGCGAAGGAATTCTAAAAGTTCATACAAGAAAAATTCCTCTTGAACCGGATGTAGACCTTGTTGTTTTGGCAAAGGGTACTCCCGGATTAGCGGGAGCCGAAATTGCAAATCTTGTTAACGAGGCGGCACTTCTTGCGGCAAGGAAGAATAAGAAAAAAGTAGGCATGGATGATTTTGAAGAAGCTAAAGATAAAGTAATGATGGGCATGGAACGCAAGAGCATGATAATCTCCGAAGCTGAAAAGAAAATTACTGCTTATCATGAAATTGGACACGTTCTTGTTGCCAAGAAGATTCCTGAAGCCGATCCTGTTCACAAAGTCACAATCATTCCCCGTGGAAGAGCATTAGGCGTTACAACTTATTTGCCTGTTGATGAAAAACATACATACTCTAAAGATTATCTTGAAGCGATGATAACATACGCTCTCGGCGGAAGAGCTGCGGAGAAATTGGTTTTCAATCAATTTACTACCGGCGCCGGAAACGATATAGAAAAATCTACTGCCATTGCTCGTAAAATGGTTTGCGAATGGGGCATGAGTGAAAAACTTGGTCCTCTTTCTTACGGTGCTAAAGAACAAGAAATATTTTTAGGAAGAGAAATATCAGAACAGAGAA
>CAZEDR010000427.1:0-2364 GCA_964510975.1 uncultured Melioribacter sp.
TGTATAGCTAACAAAAGTGAAAATCAAGTTGGATTTGAAAAGAGAAATATCTATACGACTTAATTGGACAACGCCATCATTTCTTTGGTAGAAACTCTCTTTACTCCATGCGTGATTTTTAAGATGTGAAATTTTAATTCTCTGCCAAACTGTTCTTTGTAAAGCAGTCCAATTTTCTTAACAAAATTATCTGTTAAGTTATCTTCAACAAAGTTGAACACACTTTTAATTGGAGAGCAGCTAATCATCTTAGAACTTACAACTCCAGGCAGCTTCACTGCTTCCGTAACAATAAAATCGGAGTTATCGCAGCTGATTTCGTAATCTTTGGAAAGACTCCAATGCGATTCTGTTATTAACACGCCAAAATCTTCCAGCATTCCTTTCCTTAAAAACTTAATAGCGTTTTCAGCTCTTTTTCTTTCATTTACATTATACAACACTCTATTGAAAATCCTTCTAGGAAGCATATGATAATGCCGTAAAAGAAAATCAGATTCAACATCACGAAGATTCTTTATTCCCCAGATGTATAAACGCAAACCTTTAACACCGATTTCACATTCTTCAACTCGTTCATTACATCTTTCTTGTGGATTAACAATTGTCTCTTCAGTATCGCAAACAACAATATTTAATTCTCTATCAAAAAAATTAAGATGCTGGCTTGCTTTAGTACGTAGATCATAATTGTATATCTTTCCTTCTCTGCCATTCTGAGCGGTATGATGATGTGCCTGATTAGAAATTTTTCCGATAACAGGTGATTCATTTTTCTTTATTAGCTCCAGCAGTAACTCGTCACCAACATCCAAAGAATATACTTTCTTAATATTGTTAATAAATGCCACTTGCATTCCCGCTAACGAACCCAATCCTAAACATTCCGGAACGTTTGTTGCAATAACACAATCAAAACCGAGCTTAATCAATTCTTGTTCGTTCAAAATTCGAGTTAAGTGCCTAATCAAATTGAACTCCGCGCAATCTAATTGTTCCAGCGAATCGAACGTTGTGCTTAAATATTTATCGGAATTAACTGAGGCAAAATTTACACTTCTATCTTTTCTTTTTCTGAGAAGAACCACCCAAACTCTGTTAACGCATGCAGAAAGCAAAACTCCTTCGTTATAGTGTGTGTGATCTCCAAGCAAAATTAAACTTGCCGGAGAGATAACTGTGGAAACGTGTTCAGAAGAACCGTAAATGCTTTCAAATTTTCTAAGCCCTTTGAAAACTAATTCGCTATCACCATTTAATCCGTTCATAGAAACTCCCCTTTATCGTAAGAGTAAAGAATGTTTTTGTCTTATTAAAATTACGAAAATCACCGCTATTCGAATACATTTTCTGAAGGAATTAGTTTTTTAAGAAGGTATTAGCTCTTGTTTCTTGGATTAAGAATTTGCTGATAGGTTCAATCAAATTGCGGGAATGCCTTTCGTTAAAAAACAGAAACTCTTCCTTGCGTAAAACACGGCTTAAAGCTCTTACTGTTGAAGTGATAATAGAGACTAAATTTGTTTGGGATGTAATTATTTCGACCGGAAGCAAAAAGATGGTATCGAAAACAGCCGCTTCAACAAGCTGTTTAGTTTCGCTGTAGGATAAATCTTCCAAACGAAATCCGTGCTTTATCATCCCGGATTTCTGCCGTAATCTCAACTCTAACCTCATTCTTTCAAGTAGAAGTTGCAGCGCGTTATCTATTGTAATTTTTATCTCAATCATTTTTGCTTCGTTTTTCTAAATCTAACATTGAATGTAATTATAAAGTTTCAAGAGAAGCCCCGGTTTTTAGCCGGAGCTAATGGTTAAGCTGTGGCTAAAACTGATGTAACTTTTTTTGCAGCGTCTTGAAGTGTGGTTGCAACTGCGAAATTTAATCCGGAGTTCTCCAACATTTCTTTTGCCTCGATTGCATTTGTTCCTTCGAGCCTAACAACAATTGGAACTGTAACAGCAACTTCATTTACCGCGTCAATAACGCCTTGAGCTACACGGTCGCAGCGTACAATTCCGCCAAAAATATTTATCAACAACGCTTTTACGTTTGGATCAGAAAGAATAATCTTGAAACCGTTAGCCACTGTTTCTTTATTAGCTCCGCCGCCTACATCTAAAAAGTTAGCTGGTTCACCGCCGGCAAGTTTAATAATATCCATGGTTGCCATTGCAAGCCCGGCGCCATTTACCATGCAGCCAACGTTGCCATCAAGTTTGATGTAATTCAAATTGAATTTAGAGGCTTCTATTTCGAGCGGCGCTTCTTCATTTAGATCTCTGTAGGCAACAATTTCCGGCTGGCGGTAAAGTGCGTTGTCGTCGAAATTCATTTTAGCATCGAGAGCAAGAATTTTATCG
>CAZEDR010000428.1:0-2354 GCA_964510975.1 uncultured Melioribacter sp.
ATCAATCTCCGGCATGCGTTTGGAGTTTTCACGCAAAAATTCCATTTCCGTTGAGTTGAGCAATTTTTTGAATTCAGCTTCTGCGAGAATTTTCATCAATGGTTTGCTCTTAGGAAAACCACGTTGTGCGCGAAGCAAACAAACACCGGCTTTCTCTCTATCTTTTGGATCGCCGCTTTGAAGAAGCGTTTCGGCTTCTTTAACAATTCCGGCAACAAGATTAGCTTGCTTACGAAACATTCTTTCAACACGCGGTTTCATCTCATCAAACTTGTGTTCAACTTTATCAACCGGACCGGAAATAATAAGAGGCGTTCTGGCTTCATCCACAAGAACCGAATCCACTTCATCCACTATAGCAAAATTGTGACCGCGCTGTACACACAATTCTTTTGCGCTTGCCATGTTATCGCGCAGATAATCGAAACCAAATTCGTTGTTGGTACCGTAAGTAATATCGCAATTGTACTGTGTAATTCTTTCTTCGGGATCCATCGTATTGATAATGCAGCCGACAGTCAATCCGTGGAATTTATAAACTTCACCCATCCACTCGCTGTCGCGTTTGGCAAGGTAATCGTTAACAGTTACAAGATGTACACCGCGGCCGGTTAAAGCATT
This sequence comes from uncultured Melioribacter sp., assembly GCA_964510975.1. Lineage (GTDB taxonomy): Bacteria > Bacteroidota > Ignavibacteria > Ignavibacteriales > Melioribacteraceae > Stygiobacter. The sequence continues at coordinate 622 of CAZEDR010000428.1, forward strand.
TAGATAAACCGGAAGTGTTGCAACAAGAGTCTTTCCTTCACCGGTAGCCATTTCCGCAATTTTACCGGAGTGAAGCACCATCCCGCCAATTAACTGAACATCGTAAGGAACCATTTCCCATGTTGCTTTGCTGCCGGCAACATCCCAAGATTTACCAACCAAACGGCGGCAAGTATCTTTAACAACCGCAAAAGCTTCGGGCAGAATTTCTGTTAAAATTTCTTCATACTTTTCCGTAAGCTGATCTTCATACCCTTCAATTTCATCATGCAGCTTATGTTTCTCTTCCGAAGATTGAACATTAGCAAGCTGAGCTCTTAATTCTTCCAGCGGTGTAATAATATCTTTAGTAGCTTCAGCAATTCTAGTTTTGAATTCTACGGTCTTTGCGCGAAGCTCATCATCACTTAATGATTGTAATTTTTCAAATTCTTGATTTATCTGATCTACTATCGGCCATAACTCTTTAGTAGCTTTTACGTTTTTGTCGCCAAAAATCTTTTTCAACAACGAATCGAACATCAATTTCTCCTATGTTTTTGCTCTCCATTATTTTTGATTTGAGAGCAAAGAAATACTTCACTTTTATGCGTATTTATTGCAGAAACCCCGAAAAGTGGGTCGGGTTCTTTCATTTTGCGGGCTAAAGTTAAATAAAGCGGGTCTGAAATACAATGAAACCGAAACCGCACCTAATAACCTAAACATGCAAAAGATTGTAAAATCAAAGCGAAAATCAGTTCCAGAGAATGGAGAGAATTTTCTGCATGGAACCTCAATTTGGATTTATTGATCTAACACTTGTTCTATTTGCTTCCATATTTTCTTGCCGGTCTCTTCATTAGTGTAACCGAGGTTTACCCATTTTATGATACCTTTCTTATCCAAAATCACAAATAAAGGGGCTCCAACTACTTTGTATTTTTTAATTGTTTCTTCATCAGCAATAAGTAAATCATAGTTTAGTTTATTCTTTTTCGTATATCTCTTTAAGTTATTTACATTATTCGCGTAGCGCATAATGCTTATGAATGCAAAATCCTGGTCATTTTTTTCAGCTAATGTTTTTAGAAAAGGCACCGCCGACTCACAAGCAGAGCATCCTAATGCTGTAAACTCCAATAAAACAACTTTGCCTAGATAGTCTTGCAATCGCACAGTTTTGCCACCTATGCTTTTTAAAGTAAATAAAGGAGCTTCGTGTTCTATCTCAATCAACGGGTTTCTATTTTGGCTTTTAGATCGTCCTAGCGTAAACCCTTCCGGCATGAACACGCCCTGCTGCCGTTTCTTTATTTCACTTTCTCTATACTTCCGGATATTCAACATTTCAGTTTCAAATGTCTTAATACCATCAGTTGATACCAATTTCAGAGGTTTTAATGAATTATCGGTAATATACTTGTACGTTGTAGTTTTACCTTTTGAGTGCCTAATAGGAATTGGCAAATAACTAAAATCAGCATCCAAGTCATTAAATGTAAATATAAACTCATAGTTTCTTTTGTTGTTCTTAAACGTTGCTTTCGTTTTATTGTTAATGACATATTTAAGCAACTCTCTTGCTTCTATCAGAAATGGTGAAACTAAAGTAACGATATGATTTTTGAATGTATCTATTCTAACGGTTTTGTTTTTCCAATCGTACATTATTTTAATTCCTTCATGATAACTGTGGTCAATTCTCGTTATATCGTCTTCATAGATAAGCATTCTGGCTCCCACATATTTAT
>CAZEDR010000429.1:0-2351 GCA_964510975.1 uncultured Melioribacter sp.
ATGGATAAGCATGATACAATTGGACAAGATTTGGTAAACCATTGCGTTGATGATATTGCAGTTTGTGGAGCCGTTCCTCAATACTTTATGGATTACATGGCTTTCGGAAAGTTGAATCCCGATAAGGCTGAGCAGATTATTAAAGGATTTTCAATTGCTTGCAAAGAAAACGGCGTCGCGTTAATTGGCGGCGAAACAGCAGAAATGCCCGGCCTTTATTCTGAAGAAGAATACGATATTTCCGGAACTATTGTTGGACTAGTAGAACGCAACAAAGTAATTGATGGAAAGAACGTTGCTAAAGGAAATGTGCTGATTGGCTTTGGTTCGAACGGACTCCACACCAACGGCTATTCGTTAGCAAGAAAAGTTTTGTTAGAGAAATTTTCTGTAAACGACAAACCCGATTTGCTTAATCAATCTCTTGGCGAAGAACTTTTAAGTGTACACAAATCTTATTTGAAATTGATAACCGAGCTCAAAGAAAAAATTTCGATCAACGCTTTCTCTCACATTACCGGCGGCGGAATTATAGGCAACACGAAGCGCGTTGTTCCTAAAGATTTGCAAATCAAAATGGATTGGAATGCTTGGGAACTCCCGGCAATCTTTAAGCTGATTCAAGAAGTTGGCAAAATTGCAGATGAAGAAATGCGCCACGTATTTAATCTTGGAATCGGATTGATAGCTATCGTTAATACTAACGAAGTGAATAAAGTTATGGAAACTGCTTCCGCTATTGGCGAAAAAGGAATTGTTATTGGAGAGATTGATTAATCTGTCATATTGAGCGGAGCGAAATATCTCAATGATTAAATGTTCGGAGATTCTTCACCCGCAAAAAACACGGGGTCAGAATGACAATAAAAGAAAGGCATTATGTTTATAGATACTCACGCACATTTGTTTTATCCAAATTTTGAAAACGATCTCGATCAAGTAATTGAACGGGCAAAAAACGCCGGTGTTGATTACATGATTGTACCCGGAACCGATATTGCTACTTCAATAAAAGCTGTTGAGCTTACAGAAAAATATGATTGTGTTTACGCTGCTGTTGGAGTCCATCCTCACGATTCAAAAGATTGGGATGATTCATTTATTCCTAAACTAGAAGAGCTTGCAAAGAAGAACAAAGTTGTAGCAATCGGTGAAATTGGTTTGGATTACTTTTACGATTTCTCCCCAAAGGAAAAACAGATTGCTGCTTTCAAAGATCAAATTGATCTTGCCCTTAAACTCAAACTTCCGATTATAGTTCATAACCGCGACGCAAACGTAGATGTAATGAACATAATTCGTTCTTACAAAAATTCCGGACTGCGGGCGCAGTTTCACTGCTTTGCCGGTTCGGTTGAAGATGCGCGTGAGCTTGTAGAGATGCATCATTACATTTCTTTTCCCGGCAATGTTACGTTTAAGAAGATGGATAGCATACGGCAAGTTTTGAGTCGTGTTGCAATAGAAAATTTACTGCTCGAAACCGATTCGCCTTTTATGACTCCGGTTCCGCACAGAGGAGAAAGAAACGAGCCGGCATTGATTAAATTGAATGCGGAAAAATTCGCCGATGTTCATCACTTAACCATTGAAGATGTCGGCAGAACAACTTCGGCAAATGTTCATAAACTTTTTGGCATTGGTATGAAACCGGAATTACATTTTACTTATCAAATTGGTCAATCGCTTTATATCAACGTAACAAACCGATGTAACGCTGATTGTATTTTCTGCGACCGCAAAGGAGAAGCAATTATTAACGGCTATAGTTTGAAGATGACAAAATCACAAGAGCCGGAAGCAGAAGTTTATATTAAAGAAATTGGTGATCCGTCTCGCTTCAAAGAAATTGTCTTTTGCGGCTATGGCGAACCAACAATCCGTTGGGATGTTGTTAAGCAAATTGCGAAGTATATTAAAGATAGCGGTGGCAAAACCAGAATGAATACCGATGGTCATGGTAATTTTATTAATAAGCGTGATATAACGCCGGAATTAAAAGATACGATTGACACTGTTTCCATCAGCTTAAACTCTACAGATTCGGAACAATACGCTAAGCTAATGCGTGTTGACCCATCGATGCACGCAGAGATGCTGGACTTTGCTAAGAAAGCGAAAAACTTTACGCATGTTGTTTTATCGGTTGTTGGATTAAGCGAAGTTGATAAAGAAGCAGCAAAGAAATTTGTTGTAGAAGAAGTCGGTGTAGATTTTAGAGAACGTGAATACTTTTGATAGAGGTAATAATGAGAAATAAAATTTTCTTAATCATGATCTTATTCTTGATCTTAATCTCTCTTCCAGGCTGTGCCACATTCAATCAAAATAAATCAATTGTAGAGCAAAGA
>CAZEDR010000430.1:0-2346 GCA_964510975.1 uncultured Melioribacter sp.
GTAAAGTCTGGCACTATGTGCCGGACTTTTTTATTTATCTAAATTTTGAATAGTGATGTGTTTCTTTTTTTTGCTTTCTTGTTCCCAACTGCCATTCCTAATGCTTGTTTCGATCCAACAATTATCATCATCTTAGAAGCGCGCGTAACTGCGGTATAAAGCAGATTCCGTTGAAGCATAATATAATGTGCTGTGGTAATAGGCATAATAACACAAGGATACTCGGATCCTTGCGACTTGTGTACAGTAGTAGCATAGGCAAGAGTAATATCCTCCAATTCAATAAACTCGTATGGAACAATTTTCCCGTTAAATGATATTTCCAGTTTTTGATCTTCCATATCTATGCTATGGATTAACCCAATATCACCATTGTAAACATCCTTATCGTAATTATTTTTAAGCTGCATCACCTTATCGCCAACCTTATAACTCTTCTCTCCACGATTCAATAACGACCTATTTTTATTCAAAGCACTTTGAAGTGTACTGTTTAAGTTGTCGGCACCGGCATCTCCTTTATACATTGGTGTTAAAACTTGAATGTCTTTCATCGGATCGAAGCCATACTTTTGAGGGAGTCTGGTTTGACAGAGTTCTGTTATCAGATTTGCAATGCTTGAATCGGTTGATTCGTGAATGAAGAAGAAGTCTGAAGATTCCTTATTTAACAGAGTAGGAAATTCGCCTTTGTTGATTTTGTGAGCGTTCACAACAATTTGGCTTTCTTCTGCTTGCCGAAAAATCTTAGTAAGCATAGCCGTGGGGATTATGCCCGATTGTATCAAATCGTGAAGAATATTTCCGCATCCAACCGAAGGTAGCTGATCGACATCTCCAACAAGTACCAAAGTTGTCTTTAGACTTACCGCGCTTATAAGATAATTCATGAGGATAGTATCTATCATTGAAACTTCATCAACAACAAGTAGATCTGTCTCTAGCGGATTATCTTCATCGAACAAGAATATATGATCTTGCGGATTATACTCAAGCAGACGATGAATAGTCTTTGCTTCCATCCCGATAACTTCGCTCATTCTTTTAGCAGCTCTGCCGGTTGGAGCCGCAAGCATTATTTTCTTATCGAGTTGCTTGTACGAATCAATTATACCTTTGAGTGCAGTTGTTTTTCCGGTACCGGGGCCGCCGGTTAAAATCAGAACTTTATTTTTTATTGAGTTACGGATTGCTTCGAGTTGTTCTTCGGAGTATCCGGGATTCAATCTGATTGAATTTAATTGCTGTGCATCAAAGTCATTTGGAATAGAGCAAAGGGTTTTCAACTTTATTTCTATTGTTCTTTCGGCTTCATATAAGTATGATAGATAAACATTATCAGTAACAATATTTATAAGATATTGATCCTCCATTTCGCGGAAGAGAAGAAGTGAATCGGTTAAATCCACATTCAGAATTTCATAACACTTTTTTATGAGCTCATTCATCGGAAGAAAGACATGCCCGTCACCGGAAGCTTCATTTAACACATAGAGTATTCCGGATTTAATCCGTTTGGGATGGTCTTCTGAAAATCCAACACTCTTACCAATTTTATCGGCAATCTTAAACCCGATTCCAATAACATCGTAGGATAACTGATAAGGATTATCCTGAACAATCTTAACAGAACTAGCTCCGTAAGTGCGATAGATTTTTAATGCATACGATGGTGATATATCGAAAGACTGAAGGAAGAGCATTATTTCTTTAATTGCCTTTTGCTCATCCCAGCTTTTCTTAATTAGTTCCAGTTTTTTCGAGCCAATTCCTTCAACTTCAAGTAGGCGAGTGATATCATTATCCAGAATATTTAACGTTTCTTCTTGGAATAGGTCAACTATTTTCTCGGCAGTAGCTGGTCCAACGCCTTTTATTAGTCCTGAGCTAAGATATTTGGTGATTCCGTCAGTTGTAGAGGGATAAACTATTGTAAAGGAATCAATTCTAAACTGCTCTCCATATTTGGGATGGATTACAAATTCTCCTTCAAGATTGAGTTTTTCACCGACTTTAACGTTTGGAAGAATTCCTACAGCTTTTAAGCCACCAGAAAACGAAGCGATGCAGTAGCCGGTAACTTCATTTTTATATAAAAATCCCTCAAGTATGGCTTCTATTTTTTGCATTGTACCATCTTTTTAACATCTGAAATATACTATACGCGATGTTTTAATAGAGTATTTCTAATTATAAAATATTACTGACCCAGTTTGAAAAGAAAGGGAAAAAGAAAATATCAAATTTGTTAGCGGTACATTAGATTGATAGTGGCTAATTGTCTTAATCCCGATATAGGAAATACTAGGATAGAAAAATATTAACATAATGGTGGATTTAATGAGC
>CAZEDR010000431.1:0-2334 GCA_964510975.1 uncultured Melioribacter sp.
AGCGAGATGATCAAGAACTTGTAAATTACTATTGGAAAGTTGCGCGCGAAGCAGCAAAGAGAAAATTGCTTGTAGATTTTCACGGCGCGTTTAAACCAAGCGGATTGTTTCGCGCTTATCCAAACGTAATTACCAACGAAGGTGTTAAGGGCTTGGAAAATGATAAGTGGGAAAGTTTAGTTACACCGGAACATTGCGTTACTCTTCCTTTCACAAGAATGTTTGCTGGACCAATGGATTTTACTCCCGGTGCAATGGTTAATGTTACCAAAGCATCGTTCAAGCCAATGTTTACGCAGCCGACAAGCATGGGCACGCGCTGCCAGCAGCTTGCAATGTATGTAGTGTACGAAAGTCCGTTGCAAATGTTGGCAGATAATCCAACCAACTATTATAGAGAACCGGTCTGCATGGAATTTTTATCTAAGGTTCCGGCTGTTTGGGATAAAACAATTGTGCTTGATGCAAAGATTGCGGATTATGTTTTGCTCGCACGTCAATCCGACAACGATTGGTACGTTGGCGCTATGACAGATGATAAAGCAAGAGATTTTGCTGTTGATTTTTCTTTCTTAGATAATGGAACTTACACCGCTGATGTTTGGCAAGATGGAATTAATGCCGATAGAAATGGAAATGACTTCAAAAAGATCTCTGTTGAAGTAACCAAAGAAACTAAATTGAATATTCATCTTGCGCCCGGCGGCGGTTGGGCTGCAAGAGTTTATAAAAAATAATTTTTGTTTATCAAATTTACGTAACGACGAGATATGCGACCTCTTCACGTAATGTTTCTCTAAGGTCGCAAATTGTGACCTTAGAGAATTATCAAAAAGAAACTTAAAAGAACTACAATGAGTACTATTAAAAAAACAAAAATTACTGTTAAGAAAAAGAAGATCCGCATCCCTTTGCCAAAGAAAGCACCTAAGGTGATGGAATCCGAAAAGGTTTATAAGCGAAGCAAAGCTAAAAAGATTGATGCGGAATAAACCTATTTTCATGTTTAAAACGAATTACCGCTAAAAATCCCACCATTCGGGATGCTGTAAAGCGGCACATGCGGGAATGCCATGTAATACGCTTCTACCAGCTAGCTCTCAAAAATTCCTTCCCTAAATTACGCGTGCATTAAAATATTTTTCCACATCATTCGTCTTAATAGATATAAAAGGCAAGTTAAGTGACCGATAGACAAGCGATAGCGTACATATTTCAAAGAGATCGAGGAAAGCTCCTCAACTATATAAGAAACAATGTTTCTTCCGGAGTTGAAGCAGAAGACGTTCTGCAAGATGTTTTTTACTCTTTAATAGACGGTTTTCCTCAGATTAACGCGCTGGAAAAAGTTACTTCGTGGCTCTATACGGTTACACGAAACAGAATAACTGATATACACAGGAAGAAAAAACCTTCTGTCTTCAGCGATCTTGAAACAGCCGCAACTGAAGAAGATGAATCATTCAGTCTTTTGGATTTTCTTCCGCAAGATCAAACTTTGCCCGATGATGAAGTAATTAAAGAAGCGTTCTGGGAAGAAGTTGAACTGGCTTTGGATGAACTTCCCGAAAACCAGAGAGCAGTTTTTGTGATGAATGAATTTGAAGGTTACAGCTTCAGAGAAATTTCCGAAATGCTTGATGTACCGGTTAATACTTTGCTTTCAAGAAAGCGTTATGCGGTAAAATATTTGAGAACACGTTTACAAAATTTATATAAGGAGTTACAAAATGATGACTAGACATATAACGGGAAAAAAAGTTTTCTTCGGAATACTAATTTTTATTGCAGCCGTTGGAGTATTTGGAACTGCGTTTCTTTTGCTCTGGAATTGGCTAATGCCTGCAATATTCGGATTGCCGCAAATTAATTTTTATCAAGCTATCGGGTTGCTTGTTCTTTCTAAATTAGTTTTCTCCGGATTTGGACATCACAAAAAATCTTCCTCTAAAATTAGACCAGAATGGCGCGAACATTTTGAAAAGATGCATTCGCAAAGATGTGGGAATGAAAGAGCAGAAGAAAAAGAATAGCATTATTTACGTAGAGACGCATCGAATGCGTCTCTATTGTTTTACCGGGGCGCGCTCAGCGCGTCTCTTTAATTAAATCAGCGCAAAACCTTTTTTAGATTCCTCAACAAACATCCTAACAAGCTCTTCGCTTTTTCTTCCGTTCGGCAATTCTACTCCGGTATGAACATCTACACCGACGGGTTTAATTTCAAGGATAGCCTGCTTAACATTTTTGTGATTCAATCCTCCTGCTATAATTACCGGCTTCTTGGAAAGCGCAACCAACTTTTTACTGATACTCCAATCGTGTGTTTTGCCG
>CAZEDR010000432.1:0-2334 GCA_964510975.1 uncultured Melioribacter sp.
AATTTTCTTGAGTATGGTTGAAAGCGGGTTAAATCCTTTTGCACGTTCTTGGGCTAGAGCTGTGGGAATGTGGCAGTTTATAAAGGGTACCGGACAGTTTTATGATTTAAAAGTTAATTTCAATATTGATGAACGCCGTGACCCGGAAAAAGCTACAAGAGCTGCTGCTCGTCATTTAAGAGATTTGTATATGTCTCTCGGAGACTGGAATCTAGCATTAGCCGCATACAATAGCGGTGAGGGTAGAGTTAAAAAAGCAGCAAGAAGAGCTGGTGTTACTACATCGGCACCTAAAGAAATGCAAAGTTATTTTAACGATGAATCGATAAAAAGTTTTTGGTCGCTTAGAAAATATCTTCCAAAAGAAACTAGAAGTTATGTCCCGCAATATATAGCCGTAACCTTAATTGCCAGCCAACCGGAAAAATTCGGTTTTACAGATATTCAATATCAGAAGCCGCATGATTTTGCTACCTTCACAATTAACGAAGCTTATGATTTAAACGTGCTTGCTAAGTGTGCTGGAATTAGTCTTGAATTACTTAAAGAATTGAATCCGGAATTGACTCAGAACTCTACTCCACCAAATTTTGATGGTGGTTATCCTCTACGGATACCAGCAAAAACTATGGAAGCTTTTGCAGAAAACGTACAGAATATTCCAGAAGATGCTAAGGTTCAGTTCATTACTCACGTTGTTAAACCGGGAGAAAAGCTTTCGCAGATTGCAAAGAAATATGATGTTAGTATTTCCATGCTAGCGGAAACGAATAACGTTTCTACTAGAAAGAAATTGCAGAGCGGTAAAGAGCTAAAAATTCCTACTTCTAAGGTTAACGATTATGATTTTGTTGTAAATACAGATGCATTACCTGCTGTGGAAGAGGATTTCAATTCGTTAGGAAATAAACCTTCCTACACTCTTCACTTAACCGATGCTACCAGCGCTGAACAATTCGCAAAGCTGTATCAAGATACACCAGCTTTAGGAGATACAATTTCCTACATAGTCCCGGAAGGAAAGGCAGCAATTAAATATGCAGTTAAGAGCAAAGATAATTTGGTTAACATTTCCGATTTATTCGGCGTTAGAATTGCCGATATACGTAACTGGAACAATTTATCTTATACGTCGCGTCCTAGAGTTGGACAAGAATTAACAATATACGTTCCTAACGATAAAGTTGATTACTTTGCATCAATCGATAAATTGGATGAGGGAGAAAAGTCAAAACTTTTATTTGTAAATAGTGGTAATTCATCAATCGAACATAGAATCAAATCGGGTGAATCACTTTCCGGTATAGCTACAAAATATGGTGTAACAGTTGCGCAGTTAAAAGAGTGGAACAATCTAAAAAGCAACAGCATACAGCGCGGTAGAAAATTAATGATTTACAGCGGCGAAGCAGCCTCTTCCAAACAAATTGCCTCAGCATCTAATAAAACTACAAAGTACAAAGTTAAGAATGGCGATTCTCTTGGCAAGATTGCTGAAAAATATGGCATCACTGTAAGCCAGCTTAGAAAATGGAATAGTCTTGAATCAAATAGAATTAACAAAGGCCAAGTTCTGGCTATTCATGGAAAAGAAACAGTTAGCTCTATTGGTGATAACGCCCCGCGTAAAGATGCAAATTTAACACGCTACACAATTAAGCCGGGTGATTCTATTGGTGAGATAGCAGAAAATTTTGGTGTTTCCGCTAACGAAATTAAAACATGGAATTCGCTTAGCTCCAATAAATTGATTGCCGGCAAATCACTTGTAATTTATTCCGATTCTACTGCCCCTAAAGAAACCGAAACAAAATCTAAAATTGAAAAGAAAAGTGTTGCAGTTGAGAAAAATAGTGCTGCTAAAGAAAAAGTTTCTGTTCAAAAAGTAACAACAAATAGTAAAGTTTCTCTCTACAAAGTAAAACAAGGCGAAAATCTTGAATCAATTGCTTCTAAGAATAACGTTAGTGTTGATGAGTTGAAAAATTGGAACAGCTTAAAAAACAGCAAAATTTTTGAAGGTCAAGCGTTATTGATTTACACTTCTGTAAAAGTAGCTAAGAACGAGGAAACAAAAGAAACTAACTCCGCATTTACTATTCACCGTGTACGCGAAGGTGAGAACCTCTGGACGATTGCAAAGAATAATAATGTACGCGTTGCTGATTTGCTTACATGGAATAATCTAAAAGATGAAAAAGTAAAAGTCGGGCAGAAGATAAAAATTCAGAATTAATTTGTTCATTTAATAACAAAGAGCTGTTAGGGGTGCCCTCCATATTCCGAGGCGCTGAGATCACACCCTTGAACCTGAACTGGATAATGCCAGCGTAG
>CAZEDR010000433.1:0-2333 GCA_964510975.1 uncultured Melioribacter sp.
TACAAGCGATGTTATCGTAAACTTCTCTGCCATCTTTCCAAAAATTAATACTGCCATTGCAAACAACGGATACAGGATTGGTTTTATTAACCCAATTTGCAACTTGTATTTGATGCGAGAGAAGTTCTGTAAATAAGCCCGCAGAATATTCTTCGTACAAACGCCAATTAATTTTTCTTTCCAATTCCGGTTTAGGAAACGGTCTGCGCCAGCTCATTGAGCGGTGCCAATATGCACGTATTTGAGAAATCTGTCCAATCTCACCGTCGTGTATTCTTTTGATAGCATCTAAATACACCGGACTAAACATTCGCTGGTGTCCAATTTGTAGAATTAAATTTGTCTTCAGATGAGTATCATACATCAATTTAATATCATCCAGATTTCTTGCCATTGCTTTTTCGCAGAACACGTGCTTCCCGGCATTGAGTGCATCCACAGTTATATGTGCATGTTCATGAAGCGGAGTAGCGATTACAACGCCGTCAATATCTTTAAGGGAAAGTAGTTCGCGATAATCGTAAAATGCTTTTGCTTTGCCATTTGTGAATTTGAGTGCACGTTGATAGTTCGGTTCATAGTCATCGCAGATCGCTGCAATTTCTACATTCAGAATATCTTCAAACGCCTGAACATTTTTTAGCAACGCACTTCCACGATCACCGATGCCTATAAATCCCAAGCGGACTTTATCTTGAGCTGATTTGCCGATTTTATCTTCGCCAAATATTTTGAGCCATGGCATAGATGAAAGCGCAACCGTTGAACCGGCAACTATGGAAATTTTCTTTAGGAATTCCCGTCTGTTAATCTCAAATAGTTCTTTCTGTTCCACTTTATTTCCTATTGATGCACCATTCAAAATTTTGTTATTGTAGCTTCTCCGTTACGGTAGTTTATTTTTACAATCTCTACTTCGCTTAACTTTTCTTTTACAAAGTTTATTTGTTCATCACTTAGATTGAACAATGCAGTAGATAGTATTTCAGCTTCAAGCGGTGATTTACTTTTCACGCTTACAGTCTCAATCCCTTTTTTAATGCTTCCCGTAATTGGATTAATGATATTTGTTTTGAATTGAAGCTGACCGGAATCATCAACATAATAATTGCTCGAAGTTGATACTGAGTTATTTTCTAATTCAAAAGTATAAACCGACTCTCCGGAATTCATGTAATCATTTATTCCAACTTGCCATGTTTTGCCGCTTGGGTGTTTTCCTTTTGTTAGGATAGAACTTTCTCCAAAACTAATTAATGCGCATGCAATTGGTGAATCGTTTATCATGCTTTGCACTTTTACCAACGCATAGCCTTTACCAAATCCACCTAAATCTATCTTTGTTCGTTCATCGTTAAACCGAATTGTTTTTTCTTCATCGTCAAGCTGAATGTATTGCATACAAGAGGTTAAATCAGTTTCAGTTGCTTCCGGATTATGTTTGAAGAAATCAACCAATCTCCGCATTGTTATATCAAACGCACCGAGGGTTAACTTGTTAAAGTCCAGACATTGGTTATGAATCTCCCACATTTCAGAATCGAGTTTCACTGCAGATTCAAAAGCTTCTTTATTAATTCTAGAAACGAAACTTTCTGGAATAAAATAGCTCAACATCAATTCGATGCGGTGAACTTCATCTTCAATCATTTTAAAAAGCCGCTCGCAAAGTTCTTCATCAGCATTTGGAAACACAACATTTAATCGCGTTCCCATCGCAAAGAAAGAATTATGGTAAACTCTGCTCATCGTATCAATCCCAAACTAAAATTTTAATTCCCAGCCTTTCTCATATTCTCTTCGCCAATACTTCATCGCCTCTTTATCGCCAACAATATGTCCTTGTTCATCAAGATTCAAAACTCTACCAACTTTCCAAGCAATGTTAGAAAGCTGTAGAATCGCGACCGACTTGTTACACTCAGCGATCGGTGAATTTAACTTTTCACTTTTACGTATGCCATTCACAAAATTTTTGAAGTGATCAACAGTCATTTTATCAATGCTCTGTAAATCTTGTGTAGAGCCAGTGCTCTTAACTTTAAACTCATCTATCATTTTATCATCTAGACTGTACACTTCGTATCCACCTCTATCCATCACTAAAGTTCCTCCAGTTCCATGAATTGCGATACCTCTATCTTTACCATGAATTTTCTTACCGTTGCAGCTCTTTCCTTCCCATGAAATCATCTTATCTTCAAACTCGTAACTCGTTTCAATCGTATCATAAAATTCCCAATCATCTTTAACGTGATATCTTCCGCCGGCAGAAGTTATTTTTTTCGGATGATCAACTTGAAGAGCCCAGCGGCAAAGATCAACTTCGTGTG
>CAZEDR010000434.1:0-2332 GCA_964510975.1 uncultured Melioribacter sp.
GTACTGAGATTGCAATTGTTCACCAACTGTTCTAACTCTTCTATTTCCTAAGTGATCAATATCATCAACAGTCATGTTGCCGTTTTTAAGCATGATGATATTTTTCATAATTGCAATAATATCTTCAGGTGTTAAAACGCGGATGTTCTCATCAACGGTAAGGTTAAGCTTGTCATTCATTCTGAATCGGCCAACTTCACCAAGATCGTAACGTTTGTCGTTGAAGAACATTTTATCAATCAATCCCATTGCGGTTTCGATATCCGGAGCTTCACCGGAACGTAACTGGCGATAAATAGCAAAGAGAGCTTCCTCTTTAGTTGTCGAAGTATCTTTTCTCAAAGTATTCAACACTAAATCTTGATCGATAGAAGTTTCCAAACTGATCAACTGTAGTTTTTGAACATGCGAGCTTTTAATACTCTCAACAATTTCTTCTGTTAATTCTGCATCCTTGGTTGCGTAAATTTCACCAGTTTCAGTATCTATAATATCAGCAGCAGCAATTCTTCCAACATGTTTTTCAACAGATAGTTGTTTCAATGATACTTCTTCAATCAAATCAAACAATCTCAAAATGGAATCAACTGTTTCATAACCTAAAGCACGAAGCAAGGTAGTAGATGGAAATTTCTTTCTGCGGTCTATATATACATACATTACATTGTTAATATCAGTAGCGAACTCAACCCAAGAACCTCTGAAAGGAATAATACGGGCTGAGTAAATTGGAGTTCCGTTTGGATGGAAAGTTTGTGCAAAAGCAACACCTGGAGAACGATGTAACTGAGTAACAACGACACGCTCAGCGCCGTTAATAATAAACGTTCCGCGCTCTGTCATAAACGGCAAGTTGCCAAGGTAAACTTCTTGTTCAACTGAGTTTACGTATTCACCGGTTTCATCGTCTTTAGTAGAAAGGCGTAGTTTTGCTTTTAAAGGTGCGGAATAGGATAACCCTCTTTCTTCACATTCAGCAATAGAGAAACGTGGTTTCTCAACATAATATTCTACAAAGTCTAATCTGTAGAATTCTTTATTATCGTGTATCGGAAAGTTAGCATTAAATACAGCTTGCAAACCTTTGTTATCTCTTTGAGAAGCCGGAATTCGCAATTGAAGAAAATCTTCAAAAGAGTCTACCTGAATATTTAATAAGTCCGGCATTTTAATAGCTGAAGAAATAGCAGAGAATGTAATTCTTCCGGTACTCTTGTTAATTTTTGTTTTTTCCAACCCTAACCTCCAGTTCGGTTTGTTGTTCTTTCATTCTGATAATGAAAGAAAGTGGCAGGACGTACTTTACCGTCCTACCACTTAAGTTTTAATTCTAATCTTGACGAGATTAAGCAAATATTATTTAACAGTGACTGTAGCGCCAGCTTCTTCTAATTCTTTCTTAATCTTTTCAGCTTCGTCTTTAGAAACAGCTTCTTTAACTGGTTTTGGAGCTCCGTCTACTAAATCTTTTGCTTCTTTTAATCCTAAGCCTGTATGAGCGCGAACTACTTTAATTACGTTGATCTTTGTTGCGCCAGCAGCTTGAAGAATAACATCGAATTCAGTTTGTTCTTCAACTGGAGCTGCAGCAGCAGCACCTGGAGCAGCAGCCATCATCATTGGGGCAGCAGCAGTAACACCAAATTCATCTTCTAATGCTTTCTTTAATTCAGAAGCTTCAACTAAAGTTAGAGCTTTGATCTTCTCAACTAATTCTTGAACTTTCTCTGACATTTTATTTACTCCTATTACTTTAATTTATATTACAATTCAAACTTTGTTATGCAGCTTTTTTCTTGGCAACTTCGTCAATAACACTAACGAGATCGCGCATAACTGCATTGATTGCACCAACGATTCCAGATGCTGGAGCTGCAACACTTCCAATAATACCGGCAATGATTTCTTCTTTCGTCGGCATAGAAGCTATTGTTGCTAACTGCTCTTCACCATAGAATACAGAATCTAAATAACAACCTTTAAAGGCTAATTTTTGTGAATCGTCGTTATACTTTTTGATGATTTTAGCCGGAGCTACAAAATTTTCACCAGCAAAAGCAACGCCGATCATACCAACAAGCAAATCGTCGAATTTTTCATATCCGCCAATTTGTTGCAATGCTTTTTTGAAGAGGGTATTTTTTAAGACCTTATACGTTACACCATCTTTACGGAAACTAGAGCGAAGTTTATTAATGTCTGCAACATTAACTCCACGGTAGTTAACCAAAAACATAGCGGAAGAGTTTTGTATAAGCTCTTTTATTTGTTCAATTGCCTCTCCCTTTTCTGCTTTGTTCATCGTTCTCCTAAAACAATTAGTTAGAACATC
>CAZEDR010000435.1:0-2331 GCA_964510975.1 uncultured Melioribacter sp.
GATGTTCGGAAAACTGTCCGTAAATATTTTCGTTGATTAAACCGGCAACTTTATCGGTGTTGAGCTTGATAATTGTTGAGTTGCTGCTTTGCGCAAATGTGTAAGAACTAATCAACAATAACATTAGAATAACAAAGTGACCAATCCGAGATTTCACTTGATATAACTTGCTTTGTCTAATTGAGATTTGTTTGTTCATGCTTTTTCACTCATATATTTATTAAAATATTATTTAACATAAGAACAGCTCACTAACCACAGCACATTTTTATGTTCGCAGATGTTAATGCGGCAAGAAGTATTTGTACTATTATTCCTACTAATTTATTGTTCTTTAATTCCTTTTGAATTATCAACAGGAAGAGACAAATCAACTATCGTCTTTCTTTCAACTTTATTAAACACAACTATTGGGAGTTCTTTACCGCTTGCTATTAAAACATTATTTAATTCTACTTCCTCAGCATCATCAAAAACCAAAGCCGGTCTAAAATCATCATTTTCATATTTCAGTTGCACATTTTTGAATTTGATTCCGTCCGCATGCCTAACATAAAAACCCCAAGCCGGTAATTCACCAAACATAGAGAACTCGGGATAATCCGCCATCTTCTCCGGAACCTTTTGTAGTGAATCCATAGAAATGCAAGCAACATCTTTTCTTCCGGCACCGCCAAAAATAATTTCTATGTTTTCCAGCAAAACATTTTTTATATCAGCATTTGGAATGCCAACTATAGACGATGGAATGAGATTATAAGGGTAAGAAACTAACCCAGTTGCCGGATAACCAAGATTTGGTCTTTCCTTCGGCGATTTAAGATATTGTCCCCGCAAATGATCCGGTGGTCCTTCCATAGGATAACCAAGATCTGGTTTTCTAAGAGGAATATCTGCTTTTAGATTTGCAATTCTAATTCCATTAATGCTACCTGCACTGCCGGTTGAATTTCTTTGACCAAGCCGGATGAAAATTGCATTGCCGGTATTCTTTGCAGTAACTCCCTCAACATCAATATTTTCAAGCACACCGCCATCTACCATTTCTATTGCTACTGCTGATCTGTAAGTATCATAAACGGTGAGATTGCGTGCTTTAATATTTTTGAAACCGCCTTTCGAAGATGTTCCCAACTTAAAAGCATTTGCGCTTGATCTTATTATACAGTTTGATACTAAAACATCTTCGCACAAGAAATTTGGATCTTCGGACTTTAAACAAATTCCATCATCAGCAGAATTTATAAAACAATTTTTGATTACCACATTCTTACAATCAGTAACATCTAAACCATCATTATTCCAGTAGGCGGTACATTCTACTTTTATGTTATCTATCTCAAGATTTGAACACTTTGAATAATTTTGAACCCAGCCGGATGCGTTAATCAATTTTATGTTTTTGATTTTTACTTCGGCACAATCAATAAATTCAATCAGCTTAGGTCGAATAACTTCTGTGGGTCTTTTATATTCCCATTGCGAATCTTTAATCTTACCAGCTTGCAGATGTATAAAAATATCTTTAACTAATTCACTTGCTTGCCCATCAATTATTCCTTCGCCGGTAATACTAATATTCTTCTGCTCTTTGGAGGAAATAATTGCTTTACTTTTTACACTATAATAATCTTCAATATTTACGCTACCCAAAAGTCTAGCACCTAACGCAATGTGTAATTCAACATTCGATTTCAAGAAGATAGAACTACACACAAAATTACCCTGAGGAACAATAACCTTTCCGCCACCATCAATATTTGCTTGATCTATTGCCCTTTGAATTGCGGCAGAATTGTTAGTTACACCATCGGCTATTGCACCTAAATTTGTTATAACATAATCTTTGCTCTGGGCGAAAAACATAGAACTTGAAAAACAAATAAACAGCAGCCCTATTTTAACTTTCACATTCATTCTTATTTTTTCAAACATTGTTCTTTACGTGTATAAGTCTCATATAAATATTTTCATAGCAAACTTTATTTTATTGTTGGTGGTAAAGTTTTGCTTCCCCAATTAGAAGGATTAGCACCCATTTCCAGAACTAACTCGCCGCCATTCATTATATCGTTGTGAGATATCCAAGCTTGTTCAAAAGGCTTTCCATTCAATTTTGCAGATTGGATATGAACGTTTTTCTCAGAAAGATTACGTGCAGTAATTTTGAAATCAACTATGTTGCCTGGGTGAAGAATCGTTTCAGAAAAATATGGCGCGGTAATTAAATAGTATGGCTGTCCCGCATTTGGATAAATTCCCATCATATGAAATGCTAACCATGAAGACATTGAACCGGAATCATCGTTGCCGGGAATTCCCTTGCGTGAA
>CAZEDR010000436.1:0-2321 GCA_964510975.1 uncultured Melioribacter sp.
GATAAAGAATTTAAGTCCGACCGTTTCGAAAAATTATTTTTACCCGAAAAGAAAGATTCATCTAAAGTAAAAGTGGAAATTGATTTTGCCGGATTGAAAGATCGCTGGGAAAGCATTGTAAAACTTAGCGGAACTCAAGGTCAGCCGTTTGTTTATCAAAAAGGTGATGAAACCAGACTGCTTTTTATTTCGAACCATGAAGGTGAAGGAAATAATCTTTATCAAACAATTCTTAAACCATTTGATAAACCGGAAACAAAAAAATTTGAAGGAGCTAAAATTAGTGGTTATCAAATAACAAAAGGTAAAGACAACTATTATTTGCTTTCCGGCAGCAAGATTTACAAAATCGATTTTGCCGGCAGCAAACTTACCGCCGTGGAAACCGAAGCTAAGTTTACAAGAAATCTTTCTTCTGAATTCAATCAAATGTTTTACGAAACATGGGCAAACCTCGAAGAAAATTTTTACGATGACAAATTTCACGGAGCTGATTGGAATAAGTTGGGCAAATACTACGCTACGTTTCTGCCTTATGTAAAATCCAGAACCAACTTACGTTTGCTTCTCAATGATATGCTCGGCGAGCTAAATTCTTCGCATCTTGGATTTAACTCTAGCGGCGACGAAGAAAAAATGTTTTATAAAACAGAGTCGATTGAAACCGGGATTGTCTTCGAGAATGAGAATCCTTTCAAAGTAAAAGCTGTTCTCAAAAACTCTGCTGCATGGAAAAAGGGAAATACAGTTCTTCCGGGCGATGAGCTTGTTTCTGTTAACTGGACTCCCGTTGATAAAAACGCTAACCGGGATAAATATTTCTTAACCACCTCACAGCCGGAAGAAATTACGCTTGGATTAAAACGTGGAAGTGAGAATGTGAACGTGAAAGTCCATCCGCAAAGCTATGGCGAACTTAAAACCAATTTGTATGATGAATGGGTTGAGCAAAATCAAAAGTATGTTGATGATAAATCGAAAAACAAGATTGCATACGTGCACATGAAAAACATGGGCGACGGCGAACTTGAAAACTTTCTGATAGAGATGACTAATGAATTTCACTACAAAGAAGGATTGATTTACGATCTTCGTTTCAATACCGGCGGCAATGTTCACGACGCGGTTTTGCAATTTTTATCGCAAAGACCTTATTTGCAGTGGAAATACAGAGGCGGCGCATTAACAATTCAGCCGAACTTTGCACCGGCAGCAAAACCAATAGCTATTCTTATTAACGAGCAAACGCTAAGCGATGCGGAGATGACTTCGCAAGGATTTAAACAGCTTGGTCTTGGAAAAATTATTGGAACAGAAAGCTACAGATGGATTATCTTCACTTCCGGCAAAAGTCTTGTTGATGGCTCTTTCTATCGGCTTCCTTCGTGGGGCTGCTACACGCTTGATGGAAAAGATTTAGAAGCAGAAGGCGTTAAACCGGATATTTACGTTAAGACTACTTTCAAAGACAGATTAGAAAACAAAGATCCTCAGCTAGATAAAGCTATTGAAGAAGTAATGAAAGGAATGAAATGAATTCATTAAAAAGTTTTTTGGGTGAGCAGAAGGAATATTTGTTGGAATCCTACGCGAAATTACTTTTGATTAGCGATGGAGAAGCATCTTCTAAGCAAGATGGAAAATGGTCCAAGAAAGAAATCTTAGGCCATTTAATTGATTCGGCGTCAAACAATCATCAGAGATTTGTACGCGCTCAGTTTCAAGATAATCTTGTGTTTCCGGGCTACGATCAAGACGCATGGGTGAAAGCGCAGAATTATCAATACGTAAACTGGTTTGCTCTTGTAGAACTATGGAAAGGATTTAATTTCCTTATCGCACATCTAGCGGGAGAAATTCCGGATGAAGTACTGCTGGCAGACAGAAAGAAACATAATTTGTTTGATATTGCATCAGTGGGAATTCCGGAAAACAAACCGGCAACGTTGGATTACTTTATCCGCGATTACTATTTTCATCTTAGGCATCATCTGGATCAGATATTTGTTTAGCCCAATACTTTGATGTAGAATTGCGGCGCTGTTTTCAAATGAAAGGAATTTGATTGAAAGAACAAGAAATAAAAGTTGCAGTAATTGATTTGTACAACGGAGAAGAGAATCAAGGGATTCGCTGTATCCGCGATATATTAAATGAAACGGATTGTAATCATCCGGATGTTTCTCTTTCATATAATTTTTATGGAACAAGAAATAAGCTCGAACTCCCAAGTCTGGAATATGATATTTATATTTCATCCGGCGGACCGGGAAGCCCTTGGGATGGAGAAGGCAGCGGGTGGGAATCAAAATATTTTCGTC
>CAZEDR010000437.1:0-2312 GCA_964510975.1 uncultured Melioribacter sp.
ACTTCAACCGTTAACCGGATATATTCGCGGCGGTTGCTCACCAATCGGGATGAAGAAGCTTTTACCTACCTATATTGATGAAACCGCTCAGCTTCATGATAAAATTTATTGCAGTGCCGGTGTACGTGGAATGCAACTTTACCTTTCACCAGCTGATCTCGCGGCTGTTGTTGAAGCAGATTTTTGTGATCTAATCTAATTCAAAACTGTCTTAAAAACTTTTCAATCCCACCACTATTTCCTCACTTGAATCGTCTAATCAACATCACAAAAGCGAGATACATTATGAATAAGCGGCTAACTGTTTTAGCACTCTTTTTAATTTCATCCTTAACTTTCGCTCAAATCACCAATTCAACTTTGCAAATAAATTTTTTAGCAAATCCTCAGCACACTAGTTACTACCAAGAAGAAGCTGTTGCATCTTCGCCGGAAGTAAAATTCATATTCGAAACTAAAGGCGCGGTTAGGTCAACACCGGCTATTTATCAGAATAGAATTTATTTCGGAAGCGGAGACTCGCATCTCTATTGCCTTGATGAAACTAACGGAAGTGAGATTTGGAAATACAAAACCGGCGGGGCTGTTACATCATCTCCTTCTGTTGTAAACAACAAACTATTTTTTCCCAGCAAAGATGGATTTCTCTATTGTCTTAATTCTTCAAACGGAAAACTGATTTGGAAATTTAATCTTGGCAAAGAACTCTTCTACAAATGGGAATTCGATTATTATCTATCAAGCCCAACTGTTTTCAATGAGGTTGTTTACATCGGCAGCGGTGATGGAAATTTATATGCAGTTAATTCCGCCAATGGAAAGTTGTTGTGGAAATACTTTGCCGGTTCGAGAATAAGATCAACACCGGCGATTATAGATGGAGTTTTGTACTTCGGCGATTTTGCTGGTAAACTATACGCAATTGATTTGAAGAATCATCTGCCAAAATGGATTTATGAAACCGACGGCGTGAAAATCAATATTGAAGAATTTCTGTTTGATAGAAGCGCGCTGGTTTCGTCGCCCACAGTTTATAAAGATGTTGTACTTGTTGGCAGCAGAGAAGGTTTTCTTTACTGCGTTGATAAAGAAACCGGCAAGCTAAATTGGAAGTACGATCACAAGGTTTCCTGGGTTATTTCAACTCCGGCTATTTACAAAGAGAATGTAATTGTGGGAACTTCGGATGGGCATTTTGTGAACTCCGTAAACATTGAGACTGGTGTTGAAGATTGGAGATACAAAACAAAAACTCCGGTTTGGACTACAATGACTATTGCTTCCGGCGTTGTATATGGCGGAGATTATAGCGGTAATTTTTTTGCATTAAATGCTGAATCGGGAAAAGAGCTTTGGAATTTTAAAACCGGCGATAGAATTCACGGTTCTCCAATTGTTAATAATGGAGTTGTCTATTTTGGCTCGGATGATGGAAATCTTTATGCGATCGGCGGATCGAAAGATTTCAGTGATCGTAATGAGAAATCTAAAAAAGCAGTCTATTGGGAAGAATCCAAAGTTTATAACTACTTTTCTAACAAGACGGATGAGTTCATTCGCGATTATTTTGTGCGCGAAGGTTACGAACTTGTTGATGCACAAAAGCTGAAATCATTTGTGGAAGATAGAATAAAGGATCACTTACCATCATTAGTTGTTTTCGCCAAAAACGATTTTCCTAAAACTGTTATTAAGGATTCATTAAAGACAGATTTGATGCGGGAATACTTAAAGGGTGATAACAGAGTTGTTTTGCTTGGCGAAAACCCACTTGCCTACATTAAAGACAATACCGGAAAACTTGTCGAGTTGGATTATCGTAAGGCATCAAAATATTTTGGAATAGATTACGGTGGGGAACTAACAGAAGCAATGAAAGGCTTAAGTCCAAGTTATGTAACAGAAGAAGGAATAAAGATTGGGCTGAAGGGATTCCGAATTACAATGGCTGGCGTGAATCCGAATCAAGTTTCAGAAGTTTATGCAAGGGATGAAAATGGATTAGCAGCTTCTTGGATAAAGAACTACGGCGGTCCGGCTAATTCCGGTCTAGTTCAGCTTTGGGTTGACCGGCAGTGGCCTACATCGCTAAATTTGATTAAAAACGCGGCTGAATTTGGCTTAAAATAATTTATTGAGCAATTTTAAAAGGCTATTTCCATATTTAATCGAATTTTTATAGATTTGGCCACAAAAATAAACGAGGTATATAATGGCTAAAACGCAGACCTTTGGTGACAAAGCGAAAAAGGTAAGATCCACTGTAGTCAATGTGAAAGTGGTTAAGACCGTTAAATCAGCAAACGGAAGCT
>CAZEDR010000438.1:0-2310 GCA_964510975.1 uncultured Melioribacter sp.
CATCTGCCGAGCTTATGTTATCGCCTAAAAGCGGTAATCTAAAATCTACTATCATGTTTTTTCCCTTATTTAAATTCTCATCCCGCGATTTTTTTGCGGGAGAATGCCGAAGGCATCCCTTCGGTAGATGTCGCATAATTAATGAATCAAAAACGTATCAGTGTAAACCTGTGCTGAGTGTACCGAAGCATCCGTTAAATCTGCGTCATCCGCGTGCTATTTCTGTTTAAATAATTAATTATGCGACAGTCTCCTTCGGGAGAATCTCAAACCTATTTAGTTAGAGATACTTCGCTTCGCTCAGTAGTTAAGCTTTTGCCGGATTTAATTTTTCCGGATTAATTCCTAATTCCTTCTGAGCTTTCTTCACAACATCAGCTTTAATTTTGCCTTCTCTCATCAAAGAATACAAAGTAGCGTAAACAATATGCTTTGCGTCCACTTCAAAGAAATCGCGCAAAGATGTTCTTCCTTCGCTTCTTCCAAAACCAAAAGTACCAAGAGAATGAAGCGGACCCGGAAGCCATTTAGCCATTGCATCGCTGCTAAGCTGAACGTAATCGGAAGCAGCAATGTAAACACCCTCCTCGCCTTTTGTAACTTCCGCAATGTAAGGCACTTTAGCTTCTTTATCCGGATTAAACATATTCCATCTTTCGGTTTCCTGTGCATCAAGATGCAAGTTCTTGTAGCTTGTAACGCTCCATATGTTGGAAGTAACTTTATAATCTTTCTCTAAAATGTCTGCCGCTTTAATAACTTCATTTAGAATTGTTCCGCTGCCGAGAAGCTGAGCTTGCGCTTTGGCGTTTTTCAACTCGCTCGTTCTGAATTTATACATGCCTTTCAAGATTCCTTCTTTCGCACCTTCCGGCATATTCGGCTGAGCATAGTTTTCATTCATTATTGTGATGTAATAGAAAACATTCTCTTGTTTTTCATACATGCGGTAAATTCCATCGCGGATAATTACAGCAAGCTCGTAAGCGAACGCCGGATCGTAAGCAACTAAGTTTGGAACCGGATAAGCAAGCAAGTGAGAGTTGCCGTCTTGATGCTGCAAACCTTCACCGGCGAGAGTTGTTCTACCGGCTGTTGCGCCAAGGAAAAATCCTTTTGTGCGGATATCTCCGGCAAGCCAAACAAGATCGCCAACGCGCTGCATTCCAAACATAGAATAAAGTGTAAAGAAAGGAATTGTGTTTACACCATGAACTGCATAAGCTGTGCCCGCAGCAATGAATGAGGACATTGAACCGGCTTCAGTAATTCCCTCTTCAAGAATTTGCCCATTCTTAGCTTCTTTGTAATACAAGAAAATATCTTTATCAACCGGCTCGTAAAGCTGTCCGGTGTGAGCGTAAATTCCAACTTGTCTAAAAAGTGATTCCATACCAAACGTACGCGCTTCATCGGGAACGATTGGAACAATCAAGTGGCCGATTTCTTTATCCTTCAAAAGTTTTGCAAGGATACGCACGAAAACCATTGTTGTGGAAACTTCGCGCTCGCCTGTTCCGGTATAAAATTCTTGAAAGAGTTCATCGCTTGGTGTTTTAAGCGGCGCAGATTTTACAACTCGCTTAGGAATGTAACCGCCAAGCGCTTTTCTTCTTTCTTTTATATAACGAATTTCTGCGGAGTCTTCGCCAGGTCTGTAAAAAGGCATCTTGGAAGTATCTTCATCGCTGATTGGAATTGAGAAACGTGTTCTAAATTCTTTTAACTCATCTTCATTTAATTTTTTCTGAGAGTGAGTAATATTCTTTCCTTCGCCGGCTTCACCTAGTCCGTAACCTTTAACAGTTTTAGCTAAGATTACTGTCGGTGCATCTTTATGTTCAACAGCCGCTTTGTAAGCCGCGTAAACTTTTTCGGGATCGTGCCCGCCCCGCTTCATCTTCTCTAATTGTTCATCTGTATATTTTTCTACAAGCTTAGCCAGTTCCGGATATTTATTGAAGAAATGTTCGCGCACATATTTTCCGCCGCGTGTAACATAGTTCTGAGATTCGCCGTCAACTCCTTCATTCATTCTCTTTAACAGCATTCCGGATTTATCAGCTTCAAGAAGCGGATCCCAATCGCCGCCCCAGATTACTTTTATAACATTCCATCCGGCGCCGCGGAATACAGATTCCAATTCTTGAACAATATTGCCATTGCCGCGAACCGGTCCATCCAAACGTTGAAGATTACAGTTAATAACAAAAATTAAGTTGTCTAATTTTTCGCGTGCGGCAAGTGAAATCGCGCCGAGTGCTTCCGGCTCATCAGTTTCACCATCACCTAAAAACGCCCAAACTTTTT
>CAZEDR010000439.1:0-2306 GCA_964510975.1 uncultured Melioribacter sp.
ATATCAGTATCAGCTTGAATGTTTTTCATGTTATAATAATCCATTACACCAAGTTTGCCATTGCGAAAAGCTTCAGAAATAGCCTTTGGAATTTCACTCTCAGCTTCAACTACTTTTGCTTTCATTCTAGCAACTTCTGCGCTCATTTCTTGTTCAAGAGCAACAGCAGCAGCACGTCTTTCTTCTGCTTTTGCGCGGGCTACCTTAAGATCGGCTTCAGCTTGGTTTGTTTGGAGAATAGCGCCAATGTTTGAACCAACATCAACATCCGCAATATCAATCGAGAGAATTTCAAACGCTGATCCGGCATCTAACCCTTTTGCTAGTACAACTTTTGAAATTTTATCCGGGTTTTCTAATACTTCTTTGTGAGAATCGCTTGAACCGATTGTGGAAACAATTCCTTCACCAACGCGGGCAAGAATTGTTGCTTCGCCGGCACCGCCGACTAATCTTTCTAAATTTGTTCTAACTGTTACTCTTGCCATAGCTTTTAACTGAATACCATCTTTGGCAACACCGGAAACAAGCGGAGTTTCAATTACTTTTGGATTTACAGACATCTTTACAGCCTCAAGTACATCGCGGCCGGCTAGATCAATTGCCGAGGCTTTCTCAAATTGCAAATCGAGGTTAGCTTTGTTTGCAGAAATCAGCGCGTTAACTACATTGGATACATTTCCTCCAGCTAAATAGTGAGCCTCTAGTTGTGAAGTAGTAAGTGTAATCCCAGCTTTTGTAGCGCTGATTAGATTTCTTACAATTACTTGAGGGGAAACTTTACGAAGGCGCATTCCTATTAGGTCTCTAAAGATTTTTACTTTTACGCCGGAAAAGTATGCTGTGATGAATAAACCGATTGGAACGAAATATAAAATTAAGAACAAGAAAAATATCGCTGCAAAAATCACAACGACAGATAACCCGGTAAGTGCTTCCATCATTTCTCCTAGAATTTTCTTTTTAATCTAAACTCAAAATATCAATAAGAAAAACTATTACAAAGAAGAAAGAGAATTACTTTTGATTGCTTAAATACTTGTCAATTTTTACACATATTCTTCTTACAACCACGTTCATGGAAAATGAATTAATGATTTCTTCTTCAGAGTACTTTTCACCATTCCCGGCAATGTAATCGGAAACTTGGAAACTACTATTCACTAAATCGCCGTAATTAACAAATTTGCCACCGCGAACATCATTAGACTTTGTATTTGTCTGAGAACAATTTGCTATTACTTGATTAGCTTCAAAGACCAGAAGCATATCAACAAGATGTTTGTTGTGAATAAACTTCATAATTTTCTCCGAATTTGGTTCCTTACATCAACATGAAGGATTTCGAGTACAATTAATCCCAAAAACGCAAAAAAGTCATTAAAAAAGAATAGTCGATAATTTATGTTCCTTGATAAGCGAAGTCCCAATAGATATATTTATGAAACAATTTGAACGAATTTACTGTTAAGTATAGAAAACAAAGGAAACACAATGGAAGGCAATTTTTCTGAACGTGTGCAAGAGGTGATTAGATTAAGTAGGGAAGAGGCGCTTCGTCTTGGTCACGATTATATAGGAACAGAACATTTATTGCTTGGCGTTATCCGCGAAGGTCAAGGAGTAGCTGTCAGAATTCTGCGTAATCTTGAAGTTGATCTCGTTAAGCTGAAAAAAGCAATTGAGGATACGGTTAGAACTTCTGGCGGTACACTAACAATCGGAAATATTCCGCTAACTAAACAAGCTGAAAAAGTTCTTAAGATTACTCAGATAGAATCAAAAATATATAAATCCGATGTTATCGGAACTGAGCACATACTTCTATCTCTTTTAAGAGATGAAGATAATATTGCTACTCAGATTCTACATCAATTTGTGGTTACTTATGATAATGCTAGAGCTGAATTAAATAATATTCTTGCAAGTAAGGATCCGGGTAAAGCTTCAACAGCACCGCAGTTTCAGTCTGCTAAGAAACCGGAAAAAACTAAAACACCGGTGTTAGATAACTTTGGTCGCGATTTAACCAAATTAGCTATTGAAGATAAACTCGATCCTGTTATAGGTAGAGAAAAAGAAATTGAAAGAGTTGCTCAAGTTTTAAGTCGTAGAAAGAAAAACAATCCTGTTCTAATTGGCGAACCCGGTGTTGGAAAAACCGCTATTGCAGAGGGACTTGCTCTTAGAATAATTCAAAAGAAAGTGCCCCGCATTCTTCAAGAAATGAGAATTGTTACTTTAGATTTAGCCGGTCTTGTTGCCGGAACGAAATACCGTGGACAGTTTGAAGAAAGAATGAAAGC
>CAZEDR010000440.1:0-2305 GCA_964510975.1 uncultured Melioribacter sp.
TTCCGTCAAAATCAATTGAGTGAACGAGGTAATTGAACAAAGACTCTTTGGTTTTATCAGTTGTTGGACGTACAAGATTCGACTTAGGAAACTTTACCGTTCTCCCCTTAAATTTTCCGGCTATTATTCTCATTAGATTATTCGGATTGCAATTCCGGCTGCGGCAGTGAATGAATTGAATTTTATTTTATAAAATGGATTGTTCTGAATTATTTCATCCGCCTTTAAACGTTCAAATGGATTGACTTTCTTCAGCGGCAAACCAAAAAAGTTTTTAGTCTTGTGTTCGAACTCTTCAGTAATATCCTGTCCGTAAAGAAGAACTCTCTTAAAGTCATTTAGCGAAAGATTAAAATCTTCCATCTTCTTTATAGTTTCTGTAAGCTCAACAAATATATTATTCGAAGAAGGATCAAGAATTTTGAAATAGAAAGGATGAACTCCGTCCATTGCAGAAACAGAAGAATACTTTTGATCGATATAAATGCTTAAAGAAATCTCATTATCAATAATCGGTTTTTCCAAATAAAGGAATGCATTTGAAGCCAAGTGAACATTATCGATAAACTTGAGCTGCAAACTATTTTTTTCGCAAAATTTATTTAGCGTAAAGACATGTCTTCGGTCAATTGCAATTACAATTGCCTTTCTTTCTTTAATTATTGCGCTCTTATTAATTTCTATATGCTGAAGGAAAAAGTCCTCGCTGTTACAATCGGGGTAAAGAATAGAAAGCTCCCAGCGGAAATGCTCGATCAAATCTTTCTTAACGAGAGAGTCATCGAAAGGAATTTCGAATATCTTGAAAAAATTGTTCGGTAATGAGAACGAAACATTTTTAGATTGGATTTGCTTGCGCTTATTTAATTTATCGATTGAGCTTTGCAGCACTCCAATTAATTTATCTTCGGAAAGATCGGGCGAGAAGTGTTCTACGTGGTAAATTTGGTCAACTGTTTCAAGATAAAACGAATCATCGCGGGAGTTGATTTCCACAACTTGCATCTTTGCATCTGTAAGATTTATTCCCGCATGATTGTTAAACACAGTTCCTCTTTTCTTACTCGAATTTAATATACCCTCGAATCTTAGCTAGTTTGGCGCTGCCAATTCCTTTTATCTTCAAGAGTTGTTCAGACTTAGCAAAATTACCTTTTTCTTTTCTGAAAGCAATTATGTTTTGTGCCGTTTTCAATCCAATTCCCGGTAGCGAAGTAAGCTCTGCAATCCCAGCCGTATTAATATTGATAACTTTTGGCGAGCTTTTCTTATTAGGGACTTCGAGTTTGACCGTTTTGCTTGTTCCAAAATCCAAAAGTTTGTTTTTAGAAGCAACTCTTTTTTCAAGAGTATCAACAGTAACCGAATCTTCCAAATCAATATTGCCAAGGGCGGCATTAAACAAACTGTCTTGCAACGAATAATCAAACTCAAGATAGCTTGAGTCGTTACTAGTATCTTTAAAGTGCTTTACTAGCAAGCCTAGGAGAAAAGCACAGAGCAAAAAGAGAATTATTTTTATTTCTGTTTTTGTAAAACCGATTTTGAACGAAATTACTTCAATCCACTTTCGCATTTTCCCCCCGCTAATAGATAAATGGGACGTTTTTGAAATGAAAGAATTAATTCCAGCAAGCCGTTTTAATTATAAACGGATGCGGTTTCTATTTGATCTCATCAGCAATAAAAGAACATTAAAAATTTATTTGCCCGGTTGCATGTTGGGCATTTTTTCCAATTCTTTAAGCATCTCTTTTTCTTTTGCAGAAACATTTTTCGGTACGTGTATATTGATTCTCACTAGCTGATCTCCGGCACCGTGACTGTTGAGATGTTGAATTCCTTTTTCACGCATCTTCAAATATTTACCGGCTGGAGTTCCGGCCTCAATTTTCAACTTTGCTTTTCCATTCAAAGTCGGTACTTCAACTTCTGTTCCGAGTACAGCTTCAGTATAACTTATATATAAATCATAAATAACATTATCGCCATCGCGGGTGAAATAAATGTGCGGAATTTCTTCGAAGATTACAATAATATCTCCGGCTGGTCCACCTTGTTTACCGGCATTTCCTTCGCCTCGGAGAGTCATGTAATTACCATCCATTACGCCGGCCGGCACAGAAATTTTAATTGTGGATTCATCTTGAGATCTGCCATCACCTTTGCAAGTTGTGCAAGGCTCGCCAATAATTTTTCCGGTTCCGTTACAATTATTACATGGCGCAATATTTACAAACTGCCCAAAAATTGAACGAGATACTTGTCTAATTTCCCCGGTTCCGTTACAAGCAGAACAAGTTTT
>CAZEDR010000441.1:0-2304 GCA_964510975.1 uncultured Melioribacter sp.
TTGTATCTACTTCTCTGAATTCAAAATTGCCGGTTCCAAACGAAAGTTTATTCTTTACATCATCAAGAATTTCGAGAAAGTCTGTGTTACCGTCATTATCAAAATCCGCCGAAGAAATTGTTTGAGCCATTCCCGGTTTCTGAGATGGGAAGTCGCGCGTTACTTCAGAAAAGAGAGCTCCACTTTGGTTTCTATAAATTACCGGTGGACCGTCCTCTAAAATTGTTGTTAGATCGGGGAAACCATCTTCATCATAATCTCTGAATATTGCGGCTCTTCCTTCTCTGCGCAGCGAAACGTTAGCTGTAACATCTGTAAATGAAAATTTAAGGCTTTGAGAGTTTGTGTAAATTCCATTATCACCAATCACCCAAAGTTTGTAAGAACCCTCTTTGGCATTAACTGCATCGAGTGATATAAACGAATCTTCAAAGTTTTTTATAGCTGAGTTTTCTATCCAAGTCCCATCTTTGAGTTCAAGCAAAGTTGAGCGCGCTCCGGCAATCCATGCTTTAGTTTTGGAAACTGCTTTAACAGCATTTAGCGTAACGCGAAAGTTATTCTCTACTTTGATCCATTTCTCATTTTCGTACTTTAGAATTGTTCCGCGGTCTCCTACAATCCAGCCAAAGTTTTCATCAACCATGGAAATACTTTTTAGTTCATCCGTCGTCGGTGAATCATATCTATTCCATTTTTTGTCTTCATACCTTAAAATGATTCCTTGTTTGCCAACAGCCCAGCCGGAGTTTTTGGAAATCATTTGTATATCGTGCAAATCGCCGGTGCTAAAGTTCTCGTTTTCATTTCTTTTAACCGGACTAAATTCACTCGTCCACTTCTTTCCATCATAATGAATAATATTTCCTTGCTGACCAACAATCCAAGCTTCTCCATTATGCAAAACACTTATGGCGCTCCACATTGCGTAATCTATCTTATCCCACATTACGGGTGGAAGTGGAATTTCCTTTTTGACGTTGTTTGATAAATAATATAATCGTGGTTTGTATCTCCCGTAGTGTGTTTCGTGAATTACCCACCAGATTGTTTTATCATCATACTGCGCAATGAAAGGAAAGTCGGAATAGTCGTGCTCGGAAATGGTATTCCATTTCCCATTATTGAATTTGAGCACTTTTCCTTTTACGTTTTCCCCTTTACCGCGTGAAATAGCAAAGCCATTTTCTTCATCAATCATTTTAATCTTCGCGCCTAGATCAACGCTTGTCTGCCTAAACCATACTTCGGATTGTTGTCCGCTCTCACCACTAGATTCTTTATCGGAATTATTGCAGCTAACAAAGAATATTGCGGCAAGCAAGACAGCGAGAGCTTTTGCTGCATTATTTAATGTGCGTGTAATCGTTTTTTTGTTCATTAAGATTGGATTGCAATTGAATTTCACAACCCATTATAAAACTATGCTTATAGATTGGCAACTTTGTTGGCGAAAATTAAATGAGGGTATTGAAATTATAACATCCGCGATTGGCAGAATCTACTATTGTGGTTCATTAGGAACTGGAAGTTTGTTCCCTTGTTCGTCTTCAAGCTGATTAATTTCTACTGTGAACGAATCAATTCTGTTTACAGTGTATTCTTTGGCTTCATGTATTTCTCTTTGCGAATGCAAAGCAAGGCTTACACCAGGAAGGCTTTTGCTGTTCATCTCTTTATGCTTCATGAATGAAAAAACTGCGCCAAGAAGCGATTGCAATAGTCCCGCCAATTCTGTTTTACCGGCTTTCGCAATTTTTTCAAAATGCTTTTCATCAATTACAATCGTCCTTAAAGTTTTGGTGCCGTCGTTAAATGTATCAAAGATTTCGTTTACAAGCCGTTCAATGAATTTAAGAATGTCTTCCTTCTCAACTTTCTTTTCTTCGGAAACTGTTTCTTCAAAGCCGGCTTTCATCTTAAGCTCAAATAAAAAGTTTTTAGTTACGCTCTTTCCATCTTCTTCGACTTCACGCTGAAATGAATACTTAAAACATACTTCCAAACTTTGTTCTTCGCGCTGAACTTTCCCTTCGGCAAATATTTGAACAGTTATGAAAAAGTTAAAAACTAAATTGAAATCTATTAGTTGTTGGTTGTAGGTAATGTTGGAATTTTCAGCATCGAGATTTTTTAGATTAAGCGAATCTTGCGAAATTTCTTTCAAATCTTTTTTCTGCTCAAGTAATTCTTTTTTGAACTCAGCATTCTTCAGCTTCTGCATTTCTAATATTGATTGCTGAAGTCCCTTAATATTTCCAGAACCGATTTTTACGTTCACGATAAAGATTTTCTTTTATTATC
>CAZEDR010000442.1:0-2297 GCA_964510975.1 uncultured Melioribacter sp.
AGGAAATTCTAAGGACGAATTTTGGAATGGACTAATTACTGGAAAAAACGGTGCTGGTCTTATTACAAAATTTGATACTACAAATCATACTACAAAGTTTGCATTCGAACTGAAAAACTTCGATCCGGCTACTTATATCGATAAGAAAGAAGTTAAAAGGATGGATGGCTATACACATTACGCTCTTGCTACTGCTGCTATGGCTTTAGAGGATTCAAAATTGGATTTATCCAAGATTAATGCGGAATTAGCCGGTGTTGTTTTTGGAAGCGGTATTGGTGGAATTCAAACTTTTGAAGACCAGCATACGGCATTTATGCAAGGTGGACCGAAAAGAATAAGCCCTTTCTTTGTTCCGATGATGATTCCCGATATAGCAGCCGGACAAATTTCAATTAAGTATGGTTTGAAAGGTCCTAACTACGCAACAGTATCAGCTTGTGCTACTTCGTCACACGCTATAGCTGATGCATTCATTTTGGTTCAAAGAGGATCTGCAGATATTATGTTTACCGGAGGTTCCGAGAATCCAATTACTCAAATGGCTGTTGGCGGATTTAATTCTGCACGTGCTCTTTCTACTTGGAATGATCGTTATATGGAAGCTTCCCGTCCATTTGATAAAGACAGAAATGGTTTTGTAATGGGTGAAGGGAGTGGCTTGATTGTTCTTGAAGAATTAGAACATGCATTAAACCGTGGTGCTAATATCTATGCTGAAATTGTAGGTGTTGGAATGACCGGCGACGCTTTTCATATTACAGCACCGCCACCAGGTGGAGAAGGCGCTGTCCGTTCTATGAAAGAAGCGTTAAGAGATGCAAATGTTGATCCTTCTGTTGTAGACTATGTTAACGCACATGGTACTTCTACCGAATTAAATGATATGAATGAAACACAAGCAATCAAAACAGTTTTTGGTGAACATGCTTATAAACTTGCAGTTAGTTCAACAAAATCGATGACCGGACACTTGCTTGGTGCTGCCGGTGCCGTTGAAACTATTGCTACAATCTTAGCAATAAAGAATGGGATTATTCCACCAACAATTAATCATGATGAACCCGGTGAAGGATTAGACCTAAACTATACTCCTAAAGTAGCTGTTAAAAAAGATATCAATTATGCTATCAGCAATACTTTTGGATTTGGCGGACATAATGCTTCGCTTCTGTTCAAAAAATTTGAAGGATAATTTTGTTTGGAAAGTCATTAGCCAGAATTGCTGCTTTCTTTCAGAATAAAAAGCTACAGTTTGTTTTAGATAAAAGATTTTTAGCAAACTTAAAAAATCTCGAGTCGTTGTTGGGATTCAAGATTTACAATCAATCATATTATCTAAAAGCACTTACTCACCGTTCCTATCTAGAAATTAGACCCGAACTTGATAAATCAAATGAACGTTTGGAGTTCTACGGCGATTCTGTTTTAAATATGGTAGTAGCAAAATATTTATTTGAAAAATTTTCCGATGAAGATGAAGGCTTTTTAACAAAAGCCCGCGCTTCTATGGTAAACCGACACCGGCTTTATTCTGCCGCAGAAGCAATTGGCTTAAAAGATTTATTGTTATATAACGAACGGTATTTACGAGGTTCAATAGATGGGTTTCAATCAATAATGGCTGATGCATTGGAAGCTGTAATTGGTGCAATAGATTATGATCGTGGACATGACGAAGCCTCAAGATTTGTTCACCGCTTTGTAATAAAACCTTATGTTGAAGATGATGCTTTCTTAGAGGATACAAATTATAAAGGACAGCTTCTTGAATTGACACACACGCTCAAATTGCCGACCCCAACTTATAAAGTTGCATATGAAGAAGGTCCCCATCATAACAAAAATTTTATTGTTAATGCCTTACTAGGTGATCAAGTTTATGGAACTGGAGAAGGAAAGAATAAAAAATTAGCAGAGCAAGAAGCCTCTAAAGACGCGCTACTAAAGCTGAAAAACAACTAAAGAAAAGTAGTACCTAAGTGATTGAGTTCCTTAGTGCTGCTGAAAAACAACTGTGTTAACCTTTTAATCCGCCTCTTATTTAGTTCACATTATTTTTCTACTTGATATTGGAAGTGATAACGCAAAACGGTATTATTGAGTCATGATAAAATCATTTGCAGATAAAATTACTGCTGAGTTATTCTCGAGAAGCAAGGTAAAAGAATTGCCTCCGGAAATTTTAAGGACAGCTTACAGAAAATTATTATTGATTGAAGCTGCCGGAAACATAAATGATTTAAGAATTCCACCGGGCAATATGCTTGAAAAACTTTCCGGTAGGTTAGCCGATA
>CAZEDR010000443.1:0-2296 GCA_964510975.1 uncultured Melioribacter sp.
CAACAGCAATTTCTTCATCCAGACAGCATACAATGTAGCGTTCATCTTTTGAGATATAACCCCACTCGCGCCCATTCTCTGTTAAATCGGAATTAACTACGTAATTCTCACCTAAGAAAACTCTATCGCCGGATTTGATATCAAACAATCCCAAGGCTTCTGTATAGAGCATTACTAAATAACGGTTCTGCTTAGGAAGGATTTTATAGTTCCACGCGCCATGATTATACAGCTGCTGATTGTAACCAAAATCTTGTCGCCAAATCTCGTTCCCGGTTTTTAAGTCAATACCAACATGAACAGAGCCGTAGCGTAAAACTGTTACATCGCCAATGAAAAAAAGTCTTCCAAATTCTTTTTGATCAATATCAGCATACTGTTTTTCCCAAATTAATTTTCCGGTTAAAGCGTCGTAACATCTGACGGCTTCTGAAGTGCTTACAAAATAGTTGTTGCCTGCAATTTGATGAGCGCCTTCTTTTTCATAGTCATCAATTTCGAGCGCATAAATTTTTTGACCGGTTACAGCATCATATAGATAGGCGTTTTCTCCACTGCGCAAGAAAAGGAAATTGCCATCTTTAAGAAAGTTATATCCCTCAATCTGATCATCAAGTTCGAGAGTCCACTTGGGAACTTGCTGTGCGGCAACGGATGCCGTTAAGAGGGAAATTATTAACAAAATTTTTTTGAACAACATTTTCGTAGTCTCCTCTTATTGTATTTTTAAAGAATGTTGGTAAACAATCCTAACTTAAACTCGAACCTTGAACCGCTTAACGAAGTACCGGCTTTCGCAGAGTCTTCCAATCCTTGAAATATTGTGTAATCAATTCCAAAGTAGAGACCGCTTTTCATCATTATGCCGGGTGTAAAATTGATGAATATTGGTTTCTTAGATCCGCTCACTTCTGTTGTAGCCCTAACGGGAACAGTTATCGAAAATCCCATCTTCAGCATTATGATCTCGGATAACAGATAGTCACCATTAACATATGGTCCAATGTTGATGTAAGTACCTCTTTGATCATTGAATTCACCTTTGCTGTCCCAGAATTCAAGATGAAAAACATTTGCTGAAATTCCGGCTGCGGCTCTTGTAGATTTGTCGTAATAAACATTCAATCCGCAGTTCATTTCGAGGAACGAATAGAACCATGGGGATTCCGGGTCTGTTGTTTCTTTGTTTTTAATTCTTCTAAGCGCATAAATGAAATCATCTATGAAGTGAGATTTGATGCCCATATTGTATGCCCACATTCCGGTTTGATTCCATTCCATTAAAAGTGTAACTCCCCAAATGTTTGGACTGCTTTCGTAGGGTCTTAACTTTCCATCGCTATCGGTGACTTTTCCATTAAGTGGTTTTAAGTCATGGTTAATGAAGGTTTTTGTTACTCCCCAAAAATTGCCAATGTCATAAAAATCATCTTGGCTTTGTGCCTTCAAGATAAAAGAAGGTGCAAGAAAAAGAAGTACCAGTAGGATTCTTTTCATAGTACACTCCTTACTTTTAGTTAATAAGGAATAATTGAGAAACCGGATTGAGGAGAAAGCATTTATCTAAAAACTAAATGTCAATTCCCAAAGTGCTGGATCATAATATGAAAAGAGGAAGTATAAGTTTTTGTTGCTGTGAAAATGTAGCAAATATTTGATTGTGTAACAATCGAAATTATATTCGAAATACGCCTTGGTAATTGGAAATTATCGTTAATCATATTACGTTCAAGTCATCAATTTTGGAATTATAGAGAGTATTCATTGAAATCAAAAATTTGGATTCTTCTGCTACTGTTTTTTGCTGCAAAGCTTTCTGCACAAAACTATAATTGGGTTCGTCACGATTCTCTTGTTAAAGCGGGCATCAATCAGATTTATGGAATTGAGCTGGACAAAGCCGATAAAACTTTTGATGTTGTTGTTAAAGAATATGCCAAACATCCTTCCGGAAAATTCTTTAAGGCGATGACCACATGGTGGCGAATTCTTCTCGATCTTGAAGATGAAAGCATGGATGACAAATTCTACGATCAGCTTGAAGAAGTGATTGATCTTTGTGATGACATCTTAGATGATAATGAAAGAAGTGTTGACGCGATGTTTTTCAAAGGTGGTGCGCTTGGTTTTCGGGGACAGTTACGTGCGATACGTGAAAGCTGGTTCAAAGCAGCGCTTGATGGGAAAGATGGGCTCAATCTTGTTTTCAAATCTTACGAAGTAAATCCTAAAAATGTTGATGTGCAGCTTGGCTTTGGAATCTATCA
This sequence comes from uncultured Melioribacter sp., assembly GCA_964510975.1. Taxonomy (GTDB): domain Bacteria; phylum Bacteroidota; class Ignavibacteria; order Ignavibacteriales; family Melioribacteraceae; genus Stygiobacter. The sequence goes on from CAZEDR010000443.1 coordinate 2,268, forward strand.
TTACTACGCTGATGTAATTCCACAGACCT
>CAZEDR010000444.1:0-2283 GCA_964510975.1 uncultured Melioribacter sp.
CACTTCCGCCAAATCCACCACCGCCACCCCATCCGCCGCGGCTTCCTCCACCACCCATTGAACCAAGAATAATCCACGGCAAAAGACCTCCGCCGCCCCCTTTTCCGCCCTTCTTAAATAGTGATGTTATGAAAATTATTAACAGAATGATAAATATAAATGGAAAGCCGCGTCCTTTACTTCCCTTATCTTTTACATCACCTTTATACTCTCCGCGTGTTGCCGCCATTATAGCATTAATACCTGCAACTATACCTGAATAATAATCACCTTGCTTGAAATAAGGACGGATTTCATTTCGCTGTATAGAACTTGTAAGAGCATCTGGAAGAACGCCTTCTAATCCATAACCAACTTCAATCCTCATCTTGCGGTCGTCTTTGGAGACGAAGAAAAGAACACCGTTGTTATTTTTCTTAGACCCAATTTGATTTTTAGCTGCAGTCTCATAAGTATAGTTTTCGAGAGAGTAGCCGTCAAGATTCGAGATCATCAGAAAAACAATTTGGTTGGAAGTAGAGTCATCAAAGCGTTTGAGTGTAGAATTAAGAGTGTAGAGTTCAGAACTCGATAAAGTGTTGGTCAAATCAGTAGCATAATTTTTTAAAACCGGAAACTCAACTTGAGCATTCAGAAGTACAAACGGCAGTAGGAAAAAGAAAATTATTTTTTTCATTAATTATCCACTCTATATTCTAAACTCTTCACTCTACGTTCTTAAAACTGAACTTTAGGCGCTTGGTCCGAACCTGCCGCGGCTTTGAAATATTCTTTTTCTTTGAACCCGCCAAAGTTAGCTATGAATACTCCCGGAAATCTTTTAATAGCAGTATTATATTCTGTTGCAACTTGATTATACTTTTGTCTTTCAACTGTAATGCGGTTTTCCGTTCCCTCTAATTGAGCTTGAAGTTGTAAGAAATTTTCATTGGCTTTTAACTGAGGATAATTTTCTGAAACTACAAGTAAGCGGGAAAGAGCGCTTCCCAAACCATCCTGTGCCTGTTGAAATCTTTGAATAGCAGCCGGATCGCTAAGTTGATCGGCAGTGAGTTTTATCTGTCCAACTTTTGCACGCGCTTCGGTAACTGCGGTGTAAGTTTCTTTTTCAAAATTGGCAACACCTTTAACTGTAGCAACTAAATTTGGGACAAGATCAGCTCTTCGTTGATAAACATTTTCAACTTGACTCCAGCCAGATTTAACCTTTTCATTCAATCCCACAAAGCTATTGTATTTACCGGTTCCCCAGGATACAAGTAAGAAAACAATAATGACAATTCCACCAGCAATCCCCAGCCCGATCTTTAGACCTTTGCTCATTTATCCTCCTTTGTTAAATAGATTAAACACTTCCTTCACTTAATGCTTTCTCTAACAAATCTATAATGTCTAATTCTTCCGCCCATCGTTTTATGTATTCTAATTCTAAGGAATCTCCTTGCACTTTGATTACGCCCAACACATCAAGCCATTGCCGCTCGGAAACTTGATTTCCGGCTTTATACCATTCCAGTTTGTTGAGAATAATGTCTTCGGGCGAACAAAGATATATTTTAATTGAGCCGGCTTCATCATCAAGAGTATCAATTCTTTTCCTTTCAAATGCTTTTTGCGGATATGGTTTGTCTATCAAAATAAAAACATCAATCTTCATCATTGAATCAAGATGAATGATGTTGAATGAAGACCTTGTTTTTATTGCATCAAGGATCATCTCGTTATCAATAAAGTAAGCCGGTTTCAATTTTTCCACAAGAAGGTTGACTTGATGAGATTGTAAATTAGATACCAAATCAACATCCAACGTTGCTCTTGCAATACCATATGCAGAACTTGCAACCGAGCCGCCTACATAATACAACACTCCTAATTCTTCAAACGTTTTTACAACAGGTTCTAAGATAGTTGCTATATCAGATTTATTCATCACCGTTTCGGATTAAATAATCACAAAGTTGTTCAGCCAGTTTATTGCCATAATGATATTTAACAAAAAGTAGATCCAATTCTCTTTTGCTCAATCCCGGGTTAGCTCGTGCAATCGCTCTTTTAGAAAGTTGGATTGTTGTTGAAGTCAACGATTGCATTAGTGCGAATCTTTTTGCAACGCTCGCTTTTCTAAGAAGAGAAATTTGAAATCTTTCTACTTCCGGATTTGTATCAACAGATTGAGTTACCATAAAACTTTTTCGATTCCTAATTCGTTAAACTTCTCATCGGTGCGGGAATTCTTCCGCCACGGCTTACAAATCCTGCGCTGCTAATTGTTCTAACTTCCAT
>CAZEDR010000445.1:0-2275 GCA_964510975.1 uncultured Melioribacter sp.
CAAAAAATTTGCTGAGCGTTGGTTTAAACTGTTCTCTCGGACCGAAACAAATTCGTCCTTTTATTGAAGAGCTTTCCAAAATTGCGAATGTGTTTGTTTCCCTTTACCCGAATGCTGGATTGCCAAATGAGTTTGGCGGTTACGATGAATCGCCGGAAGCAATGGCAAAAGTTTTGGATGAATTTGCAAAAGAAGGATTCTTCAACATCATAGGTGGATGCTGCGGAACAACACCAGACCATATTAAAGCTTTTGCTGAAATTGCTAAGAAATATCCACCAAGAAAAATTCCAGAGATTCAGCCTTACTTGCGATTAAGCGGACTAGAAGCACTCACTCTTCGTCCGGAAACAAATTTTGTAAACATCGGCGAGCGAACCAACGTAACCGGCTCGCGAAAGTTTGCACGACTCATAAAAGAAAATAAATATGAAGAAGCACTTTCGGTTGCGCGGGAACAAGTAGAAAACGGCGCGCAAATTATAGACATCAACATGGATGAAGGTTTGATAAACTCCGAAGAAGCTATGACGAAGTTTTTGAATCTACTTGCAACCGAGCCTGATATTGCGCGTGTACCAATTATGCTGGATTCATCAAAGTGGAGTGTCCTTGAAGCAGGATTGAAATGTCTTCAAGGAAAAGGAATTATTAATTCCATTTCCATGAAAGAGGGTGAAGATATATTTAGGCTTCATGCAAGGAAAGCGCTGAAGTATGGTGCAGCCGTTATAGTTATGGCATTTGATGAGCAAGGGCAAGCGGATACATTTGAACGCAAAACTCAAATCTGCAAACGCGCTTATAAAATCTTGACTGAAGAAATCGGCTTCCCGCCGCAAGACATAATTTTTGATCCAAACATTTTTGCGATTGCAACCGGAATTGAAGAACACAACCAGTACGCAATCAATTATATTGAAGCGACGAGATGGATAAAGAAGAATTTGCCACACTCAAAAATAAGCGGCGGCGTTAGCAATATCTCTTTTTCATTCCGTGGGAATGATACTGTTCGTGAAGCTATGCACTCAGCATTTCTCTATCACGCAATCGAAGCCGGTATGGATATGGGAATTGTTAACGCCGGTCAGCTTGCAGTGTATGAAACAATCCCTAAAGAGCTTTTAGAAAAAGTAGAAGACGTTTTGTTAAACAGAAAACCGGACGCAACAGAAAAATTAGTTGAATACGCAAACACATTAACCAAAGATGTTAAGCAAGATGTTGCTGATGCCGCTTGGCGCCACGAAAGTGTTGAAGAACGTTTGAAGCATGCCCTCGTTAAAGGAATTGTTGAGTTTATTGATGTGGACGTTGAAGAAGCCCGGCTAAAATATGCTCAGCCGCTTCAAGTAATTGAAGGACCGTTAATGTCTGCAATGAATGTTGTCGGCGATCTTTTTGGTTCCGGCAAAATGTTTTTGCCGCAGGTTGTAAAGAGCGCACGAGTGATGAAAAAAGCAGTCGCAATTTTAATACCTTACATCGAGGCAGAGAAAGAAAAGAGCGGCAGCAAAAAATCAAACGGACTAATTTTGATGGCGACTGTGAAGGGCGATGTTCATGACATTGGTAAAAATATTGTGGGTGTAGTTCTTGGATGCAATAACTACGATATTATTGATCTTGGCGTTATGGTTCCATCGGATAAAATTCTTTCAACTGCTGTCGAAAAAAATGTTGATGTAATTGGTCTCAGCGGATTAATTACACCTTCGCTTGATGAAATGGTTCACGTAGCTAAAGAAATGGAGCGAATGGGGCTCAACATTCCGCTTCTAATTGGCGGCGCTACAACTTCGCGAATTCATACAGCAGTTAAAATTGCGCCGGAATATTCCAAGCCGACAATTCATGTGCTCGATGCTTCAAAGAGTGTTGGAGTTGTGAGCAATCTGCTTAGTGATGAAGCTAAAGATGGATTTGTTGCTAAGATTAAAGATGATTACAAAAAACTACGCGAAGATCACTTCAAAAAACATTCAGCCAAAGAATACATCTCAATTGAAAGAGCTCGCGAGAACAAACTAAAACTGGATTGGCAAAATTATTCGATACACAAACCGAACAAACTTGGAGTTACCAGTTTCAAGGATTTTCCACTTGAAGAAATTCGTCAATACATCGATTGGACTCCATTCTTCCAGACTTGGGAGCTAAAGGGAAAATATCCGGCAATTTTTGAGAATGAAAATTATGGAAATGAGGCAAAGAAAATTTTCGATGATGCGAATAAGCTTCTCGATCAAATCGTTCAAGAAAAATCATTAAC
>CAZEDR010000446.1:0-2274 GCA_964510975.1 uncultured Melioribacter sp.
AATATTATTTTATAAAGGCAAGAAACGATGGAGCAAAAATAAATAAGTAATCATTGAATACGATTAATGGTGGGGCAACGACCCCGCCAAATAGCATGACGATGGGAATTGGTTAATGGGTCGTTGACCGCACCCTACGATATATTGTGTCAAGAGGAAATTTGTGATTATTGAAACAGGAAAAGCAAAACCACGAAAGGTCGAAACACACGAAAAAATATTTTATAAAGGCAAGAAGCGATGAAGTTAAAATAAATAAGTAATTATTGTCTTTGATCAATGGTGGGACAACGACCTCGTCACAAAGCGGGTGTGTGGGAAATCACCTATTCTTAAAACTATTAATCAGTTATTGAACAAACTAATAATAGCTTGTTTCTTCCATTAAGTCATTTTGAAGACCAATCAATTCTGATTGAAAAATCAAAGTATCTGAGTTTACTTTTTTACGAAAAATAAAAGCAGTTTCAGTTGAATCTATGAATTTAATTAAGTAATCTTGAAGGGAATGGGGCAAATTTTTGCTTGTCAGCTCGCTATTAATAAACTCAATCCGATAATCAAGTTTTTGTTTTACGCTTTCATCATCGTTAAAAAACACTTTTAGGTAATCAAAAATCTCCAAATACCACAAGTAATCTTCCTCAACCGATAGATTAAGCATTGGATTTTTTATAAACTCAACAGAAACATCCAATTCTATTACATAATGTAAATCAACGAACTTCAAATATTCAAACAAAAATTCTTTTTCATTTTTTGAAATAGAATTAGAAGTAGATTCAATTGTCTTTCTTAATTTGTCAAGAGTACTTATTAGCTTCTGTTATTTAAACTTGAAAAGTGGACAATATAAAGCTCAAAAGTGGACTGACTGTTTTCTTAAGATTGGGGGGTTTAAATCTGAAAAGTGGACAGCTATGATGAAATAAAAAGAGAGGGAATCATGGCACAACTCCACAAGAAATTTAACGATGAACAAGTCAGATTATTGTTCAAGAAGTATCAAGATGGACTACTATCTCGCGAATCAATCCAAGAATTATTAGGAATCGGAAAAAGTCGGTTTTTTACTTTACTGAAACAATATCGAATGGATCCAATGAATATGAGTATTGGATACCACCGTGAGTCAGCAGATCGAATAAGCAAAGAAACAGATCAGATGATTCGGCAAGAGTTAGGCCGTGAAAAAGTATTAGTAGGTGATAAACGATTACCTATTTCAAGTTATAACTACTCTGCATTGCGAGATCGATTACAACAAAAGGGAATAACCGTATCAGTACCTACTATCATCAAGAGAGCAAAAGAAGAAGATTGCTACCAACCTCGCAGAAAGCATAAAATTCATGATCGCCAGGTAGTTACGACATCCATTGGTGAAATGATCCAACATGATGCCTCGCTGCATTTATGGTCCCCACTGGCCAATGAAAAATGGACATTAATAACTTCTCTGGATGACTTCAGCCGAAAACTACTATTTGCAGATTTTTTTGCTCATGAAACATCTTGGGCTCATATTCAAGCTGCTCAAACAGTATTGGTTAAGAATGGTTTTCCGGTTCGCTATTATGTAGATAACTTACGCGTTTTTCGTTTTATCGAAGAGCGAGATAGTATCTATCGCAATCATGTCTTACGTACTGACGATGTTGATCCCCAGTGGCGGCAAATTATGCGTTTACTCAATATTGAGGTTACTTATGCCCTCTCTCCACAGGCTAAAGGCAAAATCGAAAGACCCTTTCGCTGGCTGCAAGACAGAATTGTTCGAACTTGTGCCCTTGATGGAATATCATCCATGGAAGGTGCTCGCCAGATACTAAATAACGAAGTGGATCGTTACAACAACCATCAGGTACACTCTACAACTGGAGAGATTCCTTCTGTGCGTTACGATATTGCTAAAAAGGCTGGCAATAGTCTATTTCGGCCTTTCGTTGTACCAAAACCTTATTCATCACTTAAGGATGTTTTTTGTCTACATGATACTCGCACAACCAACGGTTATAACAAAATCAAGGTCGCTGGTTCTGAATTTGTGATTCCTCATGTCCCCATCAGAGAGGATGTTGATCTTCATCTTTTCCCTATAAATTCTGATTTAGTTGAAGTTCGCGTTTGGTTTGATCGCAAGATGGTTTATTCGTTTACAATGTCATCCTCAAAATTCCGTGGAGTCCACTTTTGATCGTTAATTCGCTTTCTTACCAGAGTGTCCACTTTTCATCTTTAAACGTGTCCACTTTTGAACTTTTGGTAACAGAG
>CAZEDR010000447.1:0-2269 GCA_964510975.1 uncultured Melioribacter sp.
CATCTGCCGAGCTTATGTTATCGCCTAAAAGCGGTAATCTAAAATCTACTATCATTTTATTTCCAATATTATTTAATAAAAAATGGAACGCAAATTATCATGATTCTTATGATTCGTTATGATCTTAATGAATCATAACCATCATAAAAAATCAGCGTTCTATTCGTTTATGATTTTGCCGGATTTAATTTTTCCGGATTTATTTCCAATTCCTTCTGAGCTTTCTTAACAACATCAGCTTTAATTTTGCCTTCTCTCATCAAAGAATACAAAGTAGCGTAAACAATATGCTTTGCGTCCACTTCAAAGAAATCGCGCAAAGATGTTCTTCCTTCGCTTCTTCCAAAACCAAAAGTACCAAGAGAATGAAGCGGACCCGGAAGCCATTTAGCCATTGCATCGCTGCTAAGCTGAACGTAATCGGAAGCAGCAATGTAAACACCCTCCTCGCCTTTTGTAACTTCCGCAATGTAAGGCACTTTAGCTTCTTTATCCGGATTAAACATATTCCATCTTTCGGTTTCCTGTGCATCAAGATGCAAGTTCTTGTAGCTTGTAACGCTCCATATGTTGGAAGTAACTTTATAATCTTTCTCTAAAATGTCTGCCGCTTTAATAACTTCATTTAGAATTGTTCCGCTGCCGAGAAGCTGAGCTTGCGCTTTGGCGTTTTTCAACTCGCTCGTTCTGAATTTATACATGCCTTTCAAGATTCCTTCTTTCGCACCTTCCGGCATATTCGGCTGAGCATAGTTTTCATTCATTATTGTGATGTAATAGAAAACATTCTCTTGTTTTTCATACATGCGGTAAATTCCATCGCGGATAATTACAGCAAGCTCGTAAGCGAACGCCGGATCGTAAGCAACTAAGTTTGGAACCGGATAAGCAAGCAAGTGAGAGTTGCCGTCTTGATGCTGCAAACCTTCACCGGCGAGAGTTGTTCTACCGGCTGTTGCGCCAAGGAAAAATCCTTTTGTGCGGATATCTCCGGCAAGCCAAACAAGATCGCCAACGCGCTGCATTCCAAACATAGAATAAAGTGTAAAGAAAGGAATTGTGTTTACACCATGAACTGCATAAGCTGTGCCCGCAGCAATGAATGAGGACATTGAACCGGCTTCAGTAATTCCCTCTTCAAGAATTTGCCCATTCTTAGCTTCTTTGTAATACAAGAAAATATCTTTATCAACCGGCTCGTAAAGCTGTCCGGTGTGAGCGTAAATTCCAACTTGTCTAAAAAGTGATTCCATACCAAACGTACGCGCTTCATCGGGAACGATTGGAACAATCAAGTGGCCGATTTCTTTATCCTTCAAAAGTTTTGCAAGGATACGCACGAAAACCATTGTTGTGGAAACTTCGCGCTCGCCTGTTCCGGTATAAAATTCTTGAAAGAGTTCATCGCTTGGTGTTTTAAGCGGCGCAGATTTTACAACTCGCTTAGGAATGTAACCGCCAAGCGCTTTTCTTCTTTCTTTTATATAACGAATTTCTGCGGAGTCTTCGCCAGGTCTGTAAAAAGGCATCTTGGAAGTATCTTCATCGCTGATTGGAATTGAGAAACGTGTTCTAAATTCTTTTAACTCATCTTCGTTTAATTTTTTCTGAGAGTGAGTAATGTTCTTTCCTTCACCCGCTTCACCAAGTCCGTAACCTTTAACAGTTTTAGCTAAGATTACCGTTGGCGCATCTTTATGTTCAACTGCCGCTTTGTAAGCAGCGTAAACTTTTTCCGGATCGTGACCGCCGCGCTTCATTTTTTCTAATTGTTCATCGGTATATTTTTCTACAAGCTTAGCAAGCTCCGGATATTTATTGAAGAAATGTTCGCGCACATATTTACCGCCGCGAGTAACATAGTTCTGTGATTCTCCGTCGCATCCTTCATTCATTCTCTTCAAGAGAGTTCCGGATTTATCAGCTTCAAGAAGCGGATCCCAATCGCCGCCCCAAATAACTTTTATAACATTCCATCCGGCACCGCGGAATACAGATTCTAATTCTTGAACAATATTTCCATTGCCGCGAACCGGTCCATCCAAACGTTGTAGGTTACAGTTAATAACAAAAATTAAGTTGTCTAATTTTTCGCGTGCTGCAAGAGAGATTGCGCCGAGTGCTTCCGGTTCATCAGTTTCGCCATCACCTAAGAACGCCCAAACTTTTTGATCACTCGGTTTCTTCAAACCACGGTCTTCTAAGTAACGGTTAAAACGCGCTTGGTAAATTGCCTGAATTGGTCCAAGTCCCATTGATACAGTTGGGA
>CAZEDR010000448.1:0-2268 GCA_964510975.1 uncultured Melioribacter sp.
TCCACTGTAGTCAATGTGAAAGTGGTTAAGACCGTTAAATCAGCAAACGGAAGCTTCAAATTCCACGAAAAATTTGTTAGACTTGACGACATCAGCAAAGTGAATACAATTAACTAAGCAGTTTTGCTGTAAATGAAAAATCCCGCCAAGGCGGGATTTTTTGTTTTAACCCCAAAAAATTCATTAGAAATTAATTTTTTGCCGAAGGCCGCATGTAAAATGTAATAGTATAATACGTTTTACTGCGGGGTTAACCCCGGCAAGCATTGTAAGATTATCTTGCTTACTAAACGATACACGTTTATTAGATAAATTGTTTAGAATAAATAATTTATGCTTGTCGGCCCAGAGGGCAAATTTTCCTATCGGAAAATTTGGGTTAAACATTTTTGCAGAATCAACCTGAAACAACCTCAATAGTAGGGTTAACCTCGCGGCGAAGTAAATTCTCGATAGCCACTAAAGTTCCTCTTATAGAGCTCGGACAGCTTCCGCAAGCGCCCTGATAACGAATCTTGAGTGTATTACCATCTAATCCCATAACTTCCAATCCACCGCCGTCCCCGGCTAATGCGGGACGAACGCGCGTATCTAAAATCTCGTTAATCTTTTTCAAAAGTGCGGTTTCCTCTTCAGAAGACATCTGCGGAGTTTCATTTTCAGACGGAATCTGAGCTTTATCAAAATTCTTTATGAATTCAACAAATGGGCGCTGAATGTTTCCCCATGCAACTTTTGGGTCTTTTTCAATTGTAATAAACTTATCCATATAAAAAACTGAAACAACACCGCCAATAGCAAAAATGCCGCTTGCGAGTGGATCGTTTTGCGCTTCTTCCGCCGTTTTATAATTGCGTGTTTCTCTTGTAAGCAATTTTTCGTTTAATATAAACTTAAGTGCTTGAGGATTTGGTGTAAGATCAACGTCTTGAACTAGTAACATAATATTCTCCTTTTCTTACATAACCAAAAAACTGTCTGGTTAGTTTCTTTTCAACAAACTTAACTAAAAATAGAATTCGGATTCAAGAATCGTTTAAACACCAAACTGTCTTAAATGATGATCCAAATGCTTATACATTAACGAGCTCCATTGCGTTGGTGTAAGCTTGCCGAAAAAAGCATGGGAATTGGTTGTACATTTAGCTTCACCGCCATCATGAAATTTCTGGATTAGGGAAAGTAAAATTTGTTTCTCTTTTTCGAACGACTCAGTATCGCCAATTATGAAGCCGGGATGAGTTGGAGAGCTTTTTCTAAATGACTTATCGGTTGTAGTCTGAGATTTCAAAAGGGCGCCAATCATTCTAAAAAAAATATTTGATTGAAGAAATATTTCTCCAGTCGCAGTTCTCATTCCAACAGTACAATGAGCTAGCATTTGGTCAACGCGCATAGTTCCCCATACTCTTTGCGTCTCCGGTGTTAGTTTGTTAATTCTATCAACAATTTCAGCAGCAACTTCTTTTTGAAATAATGTCTTCATAGTTATCCTCACGATTTCATTTCTTTTTTCTTTTGGGGGAAGCTTTTGCCTTTTCGTTGTACTTCAAAGAAAGGTCAATCCAATATTCAAAATCTTTTTTCTTGACTAGAGCATCATTACTAACTATTACAAAACCTTTCATTGGTCTGCCTGTGAAATTCATTTCCCGGCAGCCATTTATTTCCAGCGCTTGCTCATATTCATCGGGACCAATTCTGGACATCAAACCGTCTTTTATAACGCCGACACACATTTTGCCCTTTACCATAAAGGTGAGTCCGCTCATCATCTTTTTTTCTTCAACGTTTGGCAAATGAGAGAATGCTTCTCTAATTCTATTAGCGAGGATTTCGTCGTAGGCCATCACGTTCCCTTTTGAAAAAATTAACGATTATTTAGAAGTAGAATAAATTCGCCTTTAAGATTTTTTTCTTCAGCAACTTTCAGAATATGCGCCGCAGTTCCTCTAAGAAATTGTTCTCCGGGAAGAGTGAGATCGAACGCAACTACAATGTTTATCTTTTCACCATAGATTTTGGATACATCGGCAAGAATAGCTTTTAAGCGATAAGGTGTTTCCATCAAAACAATAATTTCTCTGATGTTTTTCAAACGTAGCAGTTCTTTCTTTCTAATTTCACTTTTAGGAGAAAGCCAGCCGGCGTAGTAAAATTTATCGAGTTTGAATCCAGAACCAACTAGAGCGGACATAATTGAACTTGCACCCGGAACCGGAACAACATCAATTTTTGCATCAATGCACATTTGAACAAGCTGAGTTC
>CAZEDR010000449.1:0-2249 GCA_964510975.1 uncultured Melioribacter sp.
GAAACTTTAGCAATCATAGCTTACAAACAGCCGCTAACAAAGCCGGAATTGGAAATGATTCGCGGTGTAAACTCAGATTATACTCTGAATACTTTACTCGAGAAGAATCTAGTTACAATTTCCGGAAGGGCTGAAACTGTGGGAAGGCCTTTGCTCTATGCAACTACTGATGAATTTCTAAAATATTTTGGTCTTCATACTATTAATGATCTTCCAAAGCCGCGTGAGATTGAAGAAATTATGAAGGATGAAGATTTCCTGGAACAAAAAAGAAAGATTATGATGGGCGGTTTGGAAGAACAAGCTGAAGCAGAGGCCGAACTTGAGCGGGAAATTTCCGGTGAATCCGCAGATGAAAGGGATGATACTGATGACGTTGAAATCGAAGAAGAGATAAATGAAGAGGAAGAAATTACCTCGTTTGAAGAAAATGAATTAGGAACGGATTTAGAAAATGAAAGTAAGACTGAATAGGTTTCTTTCGGAATCTGGTGTTGCATCCAGAAGAAAATCTGAAGAGTATATTAAAGAGGGGCGAGTAAGTGTTAATGGCAGATTAATTGTTGATTTGGGTACTTCTATTGACCCGGAAGTAGATATTGTAAAAGTGGATGGCGAAAAAATTAAGCCGGAAAAGAAAGTCTATTTTCTTCTGAATAAACCAAAAGGATTTATTACAACGACCGAAGATGAAAAAGGAAGACGTACTGTTGTTGATTTGATAAAAACTACTTCTAAGATTTTTCCAGTGGGAAGATTAGACTACGATACTACCGGAGTACTATTACTTACCAACGACGGTGACTTTGCTAATTTCTTAATGCATCCCAGTAATAAAATTCCACGCGAATATAAAGTCTCTTTAGACAAACCTATCGAGGATGAAAGCAGAACTAAGCTTACCAAAGGAATTACCTTAGAAGGGCGTAAAGGAAAATTTGAAAAAATCTACTATGCTCACAAAGATTACAAAGACAAACTTGTTGTTACAACTGTTGAAGGCAGAAATCACTTTGTAAAAAGAATGTTTGAAGCACTTGGATATAATGTTAAAAAATTGGAAAGATTAACTTACGCGCATTTCAATACCAAAGGAATGCCGATAGGTTCATACAGAAAGTTATCAGAACAAGAGATCAAAAGTGTTTACACAGAATACAGCCGTTAAAATAACGGCGATAGTTTTATTGACTGTATCTTTTGCTTATGCTCAAGTAGCGCAAAAAGATTCATTAAATGAGAAGAAGCCGACGCCGAATGTTAATGTATTAGCAGAGCTTCGCGATCAGCTTGATGATTATTTTGGAGATCAGAGTTTTTCCAGCGCTCTTTGGGGCGTAATGATTAAATCTCTGAAGACCGGAGAAGTAATCTATAGACGCAATTCGGATAAACTTTTTACACCAGCTTCAGACATGAAACTCTTTACAAGTGCAGCAGCCTCATTAATTCTAGGTGCGAACTATAGATACCAAACTTCCTTTTTTGCGAACGGCGAATTTTTAAGAGGAACTCTTAAAGGTGATTTGATTATTCAAGGCTCCGGCGACCCTACTTTTTCGGATCGCTTTTATTCCGGATACATTACCAAGGTTTTCGAAAACTGGGCCGATACTCTTAAAGCAAAAGGTATTTTTGAAATCACCGGAGACATTTATGGTGATGATTCTTTTTTTGATAATGATGGTTTTGGTAAAGGCTGGTCATTAGATTATGAATCAAGTTGGTTCGCAGCTCCTTCCGGCGCTCTCAGTTTTAATGATAACATTCTTGAAATCAGAATTGAACCAAGCGACATTAATTATCCGGCAAAGATTTCGATTAAACCCGATACTAAATATGTAACTGTCGTCCCAAAAGTTATTACAGCTGATGAAAGCGCTGAATCGAATGTTAAAATTTCTCGCATTAGAGGAAATAACATTGTAACTGTAAGCGGACAAATTGCAAAAGGGTCTACACCAATTGTAGAGCATGTTTCGATTTCTAGTCCAACGATGTATTTCCTTACTGTCTTTTCGGAAGTGATGAAGGAAAGGGGAATAATTATTCGCGGTAAACTAGCTAGACTGGACGACGCTGATAGGAATATTGATCAGAATAACCTTATCCCAATATTTAAGCACTCATCTGTTCCTTTAAGGCTGATTCTAAGAGAGATGAATAAGAGTAGCAACAACTTTTATGCTGAACAAATACTAAAGACAATCGGCTTAGAAGAAAATGATTTTGGCACGGTTGATAACGGT
>CAZEDR010000450.1:0-2249 GCA_964510975.1 uncultured Melioribacter sp.
CACCTTACGCGATAGAAAAAATATTTGAGTGGTGCGAAAAGAAAGATGAGTTTGTTCGCCGCGCCGGATTTTCTTTAATGTGCTACGTTGCGGTTCATCATAAAACGAGAGACGACGAAGAGTTTTTGGAATTCTTTCCGCTGATAAAAAAGTATGCCGCTGATGAAAGAAACTTTGTGAAGAAAGCTGTTAATTGGGCGCTTAGGCAAATAGGCAAACGAAGTAGATTCTTAAATGAAGAAGCGCTTAAAGTCGCGAGAGAAGTTCATGCACTCGATTCAAAATCCGCAAAGTGGATTGCAAGCGACGCGATACGTGAACTGACCAATCCTAAAATTCTCGCGAGAATAAAAAGATAGACTGCTTAAAAATTACTTTCCGTCATATTGAGCCCTAGTCATCAGCGGATATCGCATAATTAACATTTTAACAATATATAGGCCGCGGATAACGCGGATTTAACGGATTTACACAGATATATTTTTGATTCATTAATTATGCGACATCCTCCATTTGGACGAAATATCGCTGCCTAATATTACTAAGAGATTCTTCTCCCGCAAAAAACGCGGGATCAGAATGACAAACTACTCAACAACCAGCTCAACCAGCTTCGAAGAAACTCCCGGCAGTACAGAAAGTTTGCGTGCGATTTCTTGATTCTGTTCATCAGAGCCAACCATTTCTAAAATTAGTAAGCCGGAATCCGAACAGTTATCAAGTACACCGTCGTGAATTCCCAAACGGGTTTTAATTAAACAGCCCCAGCCGGTTAAAATTTGCTGAACCTTAACAGCTTCTTCTTTTCTCTTACCAATCAAAACTAAAAGGATAGTCTTTTTCATTATTTCTCCGGATAATTTAAATGTGCACTTCAAAAATAGACCAATCCCTCCGGAATAACAATTGGGGTTCTACGGCAAAAATATATCGATTAACAATAAAATTATCTTGACAAACAGAATTAGACTTCTTAGATTTGAATCAGTTCTTCAAATGGAGTGAATATGAAAAGCAAATTTATCAGCAGTTTCAAAGTATCCGGCAGCTACAGCGCGTTAAGTGTTCTTCTGGGTGCAACCGGGTTACTAGCAGTGCTGTCAATAATAATTCCATTACTGTTTATTATTGATGGGCAGTCAATGACAACTTGGTTAGGACTTGTTGTGCGTTTGGAATTACCTACTTCGGAAGTAAAGCGGATTGCAGATTCAAACTATTCAATCTTTCCAATTTGGGGCGAACTAACAATTTTTCATACAAGCAGATTGAATGAAATAATGAGCGCACTAATTCCCTTTTTAGCTTTTAGTTCTATTACCTATGGAATTTATTTATTAAGAAAACTTCTTAGAAATATTTACGAGAAGAATTTCTTTGCTAAGGAAAACAAAACCATAATGTATAGGCTTGGCGCGTTATGCATAATTATTCCTTATGTAATTCGAATGATAAAATTTGCAGTTATGGCTTCTCTTCCCAAAGATTTAATTGTAGATGGAATGAAAGTAATACCTTCGCATTCGCCAAGTATTTCTGGAGGAATTATAAATCCATATTTCTTTGCGGGAATGTTATTAATAATTCTCGCGGATGTATTCAGCGAAGGAAAAAAACTAAAAGAAGAAAACGACTTAACCGTGTGAGGGAAAGATGGAACCAAAGAATAATAAAATAATCAAGGGCATAAGACTATATCTGCTTATTAATGGAATTTTTCTCGTGTTCGTAGTAGTTGTTGGATTTGGCGTGACAATACTTTCGTTTATAAAATCTGGTAGTCTCACGAACGATCATTTCAGCAGTAGCAAGATAAAATTAATAATTCCGCCAAAAGAAATAATTATAAGTCCATTTCTTGATGGACTAGCCGCCATCTTGATAGGATTAGTGATAGCATGTTCAATTATAGCAATTATCTATTTTTTGTTAAAGTTTTCTAACAATCTGATTGCATCTCAAATACTATGTAAAGAAAATGGAAAATATTTAAGATTATGTGGCTGGATTTTATCATTTGTTACAGCCCTATATCAAACTCGAGACTTTCTATTTAATCTTAACAACAATAACGCAATAGCAAATTCATCTACGGTTATTAATATACTTTTAGTTCTCATTCAGCTTGCTTTTAGTGCGGTTATGCATCCCTTGTTTTGGCTAGGAATGTTTGCTGTTCTCTTTGGAAAAATACTGGAAATGGCTTCTGAGGTTAAACAAGAAAACGATTTAACTATATGAGGATAAGA
>CAZEDR010000451.1:0-2246 GCA_964510975.1 uncultured Melioribacter sp.
CTTTTTTCTTATGCCACTTAATCAGAGTTCCTTCCGTAATGCTTTCACCCATTTGCGGCATTACTATGTTTACTCTCATATAACTCTCCTCTGTCATTCTGAGTCCCGCCATCGGCGGGAAGAAGAATCTCAAACTCTTATTGGTAAGAGATGCTTCTCCCGCTTTCAGCGGGATCAGCATTAATAATCAAGCAATTTTTTTACTTCTTTATAAACTCTATCGCGTGTAGGTAAAACAGTATTTTCTAATACCGGATGAAACGGAATTGGTGTATCAAGTGCACCAATTCTTTTTACCGGTCCATCAAGAGATTCAAAACAATTTTCTGTGATTAATGCAGCAATCTCTGCGCCGAATCCTCCGGTAAGAGTATCTTCGTGAACTACAATTGCTTTGCCGGTTTTCTTAACTGATTTATAAATTGTTTCAACATCGAGCGGCGCAATTGTTCTTAAATCAATTAGTTCAACGGAGTAGCCATTATCTTCCAATTTCTTAATCGCAAAGTTGGATTCGTGCACCAAAGCGCCCCAAGAAATTATTGTAAGATCATTTCCTTCTTTAACAACTTTTGCTTTCCCAAATGGAACAAGATAATCTGCATCCGGTTCAGGCGATGTTGCATAACTCTGGCGGTACAAACCTTTGTGTTCTAAAAACATTACCGGATCATTTATTCGCAACGCCGTCTTCAATAAACCTTTTGCGTCAGCAGCGTTAGATGGATATGCAATCAACAAACCGGGAATGTGCGCAAAGAAACTTTCTATGTTTTGACTGTGATATAATCCGCCGTGAATGTATCCGCCAACAGCAACGCGAGTAACAACCGGTGCTTCGAACAGATTATTTGAGCGGTAACGGAACATTGACATTTCATCTCTGTACTGCATAAAAGCAGGCCAAATGTAATCACCAAACTGAATTTCAACACAAGGTTTTAATCCGGTTAATGCCATTCCAATTGCAGCGCCAACAATACTGGCTTCTGCTAAAGGTGAATTGAAAACTCTTTCTTTTCCAAATGCAGTTGATAAACCTTTTGTTGCGGTAAACACACCGCCTTTGCCATCCGCAACATCTTCTCCAAAAACATAAATCTTATCGCTTCTTTCCATCTCCTCACGAAGAGCATGATTAACCGCATCAACTAAAACAATCGGCTTCCCCTCATGAGTAAGTTTTTCATATTCAAGACGGTCACGCTTGCCCGATTCATCCAAAACAAATTTTGTTGCGCTTTCCGGAGTTGGATCCAGCTGCTTCAACGCCCAATCGGCAGCTTCATTAATATGATGTGTAATTTCTTTTTTGAATTCTTCATAAGAAAGTTTAGTAAGAACTTCTTTCTTAATTAAATAATTTGAAAAAAGTGTAATCGGGTCTTTCTGTAAATCCGCTTGCAAAGAATCATTTGGCCTATATTTCTTTTGATCATCACTCGAAGAGTGAGAAAACAATCTCACAACTTGTGCCTCTATTAATGCCGGACCTTCTCCTTGTCGAGCATACTTAAACGCGCTTTGCGCAATTGCGTGCGACTGTAAGAAATCGGTTCCATCAACTTCAAGGCGTAAAAGATTTTCGTAACCTTTCATCATCTCAACAATAGAAGCGTTCTTTCCGCCACTTTGTTCTTGAACCGGAACGGAAATTGCCCATCTGTTATTTTCAATAACAAATACTACCGGAAGTTTTTCTCTGCTCGCCCAGTTAACAGCTTCATGGAATTCACCTTGTGATGTAGTTCCCTCTCCGCTGCTAACATAAACAACTCCATTTATTCCTCTTCTCTTCAAAGAAAGAGCAGCGCCAACTGCTTGCAGAAACTGTGTTCCGGTTGGACTCGACTGTGTTGGGATATTTCCTTCTTTTGTTGCCCAGTGACAGGCCATTTGTCTTCCGCCGGTCATTGGATCATCTGCTTTGCCAAGAAATCCTAAGAATATTTCTTCCGGTTTTACGCCCAAAGAAATTGTGAAGCACATATCGCGGTAGTATGGGAAACCCCAATCAACACCTTTATGCATTGCTAGTCCGCATGCTACTTGTATAGCTTCATGCCCGGCACCGGCAATGTGAAATGTAGCTTTGCCTTGTTTTATCAAGGTCATTACTTTGTTATCAATCGTACGGCTGATGCTCATTATGCGCAATGCGTTCATGAGTTCATCTTTTGTCATTCCGCCAAATGAATCAATCTTCCCGGTTGGACCGTTTCCGTTTGATTTATCTATTACCGTTT
>CAZEDR010000452.1:0-2243 GCA_964510975.1 uncultured Melioribacter sp.
TTGTGAATCCTCTATTACTTTTTTTCAACAAAGACTTTATTTTTTGTGAATCTATTATCAACAGTTGCAAAAGAATATTCAATCGATCAAAAGGATGAAAATGGAACTACTCCATTACTAAGAATCTTACGATCGGAGTCAAATACTCTCTTCCAATAGCTACCTTCGGTTGCTAAACTCGTTCACTTATAAACGAGTGTTTAAGTATTTATAATCCGACTGGTATTGTGATTCTTTGGATGTTTCGACTTGTCAAGATTGCTTTCAATTAATCTAGCAAGTTTATCGGCAGCACCGTTAATTGCCTTGTCCAGTTTTTCCGATTTCTGAGTTACTGCAAGTGGTTTACGTCCCTCTAATCGAGCTTCCAGCATACAACGTTTATCATTTCTGCTGTGCTTCTTCCCATTCTCATCACTTAGATGAACCTCGATTCTTGTTATATGGTCGCTTAATCGATTCAAAGTACTTTCAACTATATCTTTCACTAAAGTTGTAAGTCCTTCGTGGCATTCAATATTATGATCTGTATTTATTTGTATTTGCAAAATGTATCTCCCGAACGAATTGGAATTTATTAAGCGTTAGATATAGATAAATTGATAAACAGAAATTACTATTACCGCTATAACGAAAAAGATCAGAATTAACGAGCCATAGTTTATTTTCTTGTCTTCGCGTGAGTAGATGGATAAATATTTGTTGGTCTTTGTCATTTTACATTTGTCACAACACTTTTGTTTTGCTGTTTTTGTACCGTTACTTTTCCACTTGCAGTACAACTGCTAACCAAAACAGATATTGCAATAATTAGAACAAAAGAAACCGCGCTTAATTTTTTCATTGTAATACTCCAGTAACATTATTTTAAAAAATGAAAGTGAATTTGATTTACTTCGACGAAAAGATATCTGTTGCTATAAAGTGTCACAATCGAGCGAAGGGATGAAAAAAGAACTACATCTTTTTGAAGTAAAGAATAATGACGATTAGAAATAAAAAAGCCGCAACTCATAATTGCGGCCTTTGGTTGTCCTTAATTAAACCCTAAAAACTAAGAACGTTGTGTGCAATACTTAGTGTTTCATTTTACAGTCTTAAAGAATATGCACTCGGTCTTCAGGTACATCAGTCCAGTATGCTTTTCGATTGTAGTGTTTATGCAGCCCGGTTTCATAATCTCTTGTTAATAATAATTCTTCAGTGTACTCCGGTGATTCTTTTATTTGATCCATAGAAAGATTAACAAATACTTTAGCCTCTCCCCAGCTAACACGATCAATCCAGAAAGGTGACAGAATAATCTTTTTGGCGGGCAGCCAGTTTCGAGTATCAACAATGAGATAACGTATTGTCCACGACTCATCATCAATAATAAAATCTACTACGTGGCCAATATCTCCATCAGTAGCTTCAATATTATATCCTGTTACTTCGTGAGTGCTACGCAAATTCGGATCCCATGAATCTTCGCCGCTTTTCGCATCTCCCCACCGTTTATTATCGCGAACAATATCCGGGAAATAACCCCATGTATTTGGACCATCCCAATATAGCGGCCATCCAAAATAACCGTAATAATCAGTTTCATATTGTCTAGAAACCGGTTTATCGCTGTCTAGCGGAGGACTATCTTCAATTTGTTTTTTCGTTAAGTCAATTTTAATGTGCTGCTCTTTCTCATTCACCGTCATAATAGAATATGGCGAAATCAAAACTTGTCTGCCTGTAAGCCAGCCTCCGGCATCAGCTACAAGATAGCGTATAGTCCAATGCTTGTCATCGAAATAAAACTCTAGGACTTTCCCGATTTCTCCGTTATTACTTAGCAGATTATATCCTTTTAGCTCCTTTACTTTATGAAGCATGCTTGTTCTCCTTTTATTTATAGAAAGGCTTAATGAGATAAGCCTTTCTAATTATTGAAACCAAGAATTATTGTTTGTCTAAGTATGCAACCTGTATTTCTGTTCTTCTGTTTTGAGCTTTACCTTCCTCAGTATCGTTTGTTGCTGCCGGATTGGTCTCGCCAAATGCTTCTACAAAAATCATATCTGCATTTAATCCCTTATTAACTAAATAATCTTTAACGGCATTTACTCTTCTTATGGAAAGTTCCATATTATATTCTTCCGAAGCTGGCGAGGAAGTGTGTCCGGCAAGTTGAATTTTAGCGTCATTCAATTTTGAGCAAACATCGTACACATTATCCAAAGCTGCTTTATATTCTTCGGTCAGCTCTG
>CAZEDR010000453.1:0-1122 GCA_964510975.1 uncultured Melioribacter sp.
TCTATAGATATGTCGCTCCTAACGGAGCTAAAAATCCCGTAGGGATAAAATATCTGTAAGTAAAGAATACCAAATAAACCAAAGTCCCTTTAGGGACGATACAGACTCATTGGTATATCGGTTTTGAGGTAATTACATAAAAATATTTCATAATTAATCTAAGAGGAAATAGCGATGAGCAAAGGTCAAAACTCCAAAAAAGGTTCTAAAAAAGAACCGGCAAAAACAATGAAAGAAAAAAAAGCGGCAAAACGTGATAAAAAAACCGACAAAACAAACATGGGACTTCAAATTCAGTTGTAAACTTGAGTTATGATTAGAATACTTTGATAAAACAAAATGAGAAAGCAAGCTTCCGGTATAACTAAAAATGAAATTCAGATAATGGAGAAATCGCCGGGGGTGATTGAGAAAGATTACTCGAATTCATTATTCAAGAAATTCTTCTTAGAAGTATCAATGATTACGGTTTTCACTTTACACTTCTTCAAAGAAGTTTGGAAACCACCTTATGAATTCAATGAATTGTTAAGACAGTCTTTTCTTATCGGGTATAAATCTTTCCCTCTTGTTGGTATTACCGGTTTTATAATCGGACTTGTACTTACCGTTCAATCTAGACCAACTTTAATGAAGTTTGGAGCAGTATCATTATTGCCCGCAATGGTAGCGGTTTCTATTATCCGCGAGATTGGACCGGCAATAACTGCATTGATCTTTGCCGGGAAAGTTGGTTCCGGAATTGGCGCCGAACTTGCATCAATGAAAGTGACGGAACAAATTGATGCTATGCAAGTTTCCTGGACGAATCCATTTAAATATCTTGTTGTAACAAGAGTTCTCTCTGCAACTTTAATGCTTCCACTATTAGTAGTACTTGCAGATGCGGTGGGATTGTTTGGTGCATATGTTGGAGTAAATTTAAAAGGCAGTGTAAGCTTTCATTTATTCTTTTCTCAAGTATTTCAAAGCCTAGATTTTAAGGATGTATTCCCGGCATTCATCAAAACATTTTTCTTTGGTTTTGCAATTGCTATTGTGGGAAGCTATAAAGGATATAATTCAAATAAAGGGACTGAAGGAGTTGGAAAAGCGGCAAACTCGGCTGTTGTGTTTGGTTCG
>CAZEDR010000453.1:1132-2242 GCA_964510975.1 uncultured Melioribacter sp.
CGTTAATAGTATTTCTAATAGATGTTGTAGCAGTGCAAATAACAAGTCTGTTCGAAAACTAAATAGTGATAAACTAATTGATACTCAGAGAAACCGATATTGAAACCCAAAATGAAAATCTGAAAAGCGGCTATGTTTTAGAGATGAAACATTTGAAAAAGTCCTTTGGAGATAATCATGTATTGCAAGATATCAGTCTGGTTCTCAATAAAGGAGAAAACCTTGTTATACTTGGACAATCCGGAAGCGGTAAATCAGTTCTAATAAAATGTATAGTTGGTTTGGATGAAGCTGATGAGGGTAAGCTATTTATTCTTGGGAATAACATTGAAGACATTAAAGCGAAAGAACTAATTGAGTTACGTAAAAAGATTGGTTTCCTTTTTCAAAGCGGCGCGCTTTACGATTCCATGACAGTAAGAGAAAATCTAGAGTTTCCACTTAGAAGACAATTACATTCATTAACTAAAGAAACTATTAACTCCTTGGTAGCTGAGGCATTAGAGAATGTTGGACTTTCCGACTCAATTGACATAACGCCTTCGGAACTATCCGGTGGTATGCGTAAAAGATTGGGACTTGCCCGTACTTTAATTCTAAAACCGGAGATAATGCTTTACGATGAACCCACAACCGGACTTGATCCGATCACTTCAAAAGAAATAAGTAAGCTGATTTTAGAAGTACAAAAAAAATATAATACGTCTTCCATAATTATTACTCATGATATTGAATGCGCAAAGCATACGGCAGATAGAATAATTGTACTAAAGGATGGAATCTGTGAAGCCGAAGGCTCTTATTCCGACCTTGAAACTTCGGAAGATGAATGGATAAAATCTTTCTTTGAAAAATAAATCAGTAGTAAAATTTGAGTGTATGAGATGAAACAAGACTTAAGTAATAAAATAAAACTGGGAGTGTTTGTTACACTTGGTGTTGCTGTATTAATAATTGGAATTTACTTTGTTGGTGAAAGGCAGCAATTATTTAGAAGTACTTTTCGCGTAAGCGCAGTATTTAAAGATGTTGCCGGTCTTCAAGCCGGGAACAACGTTCGCTTCTCCGGAATTAATGTTGGCACGGTAGAAAGCATTAGTGTTGTTAGCG
>CAZEDR010000454.1:0-2229 GCA_964510975.1 uncultured Melioribacter sp.
AGCTAAAGAAAAATATTCCTTCTCAAGCTGGTTTAGGTGGAGGAAGCTCCGACGCTGCGGCTACTCTAATTTCTCTCAACGAAATGTTTCAGCTTGGAATTAAATATGGGAAAATGCTTGAACTAGCGTTGAAACTTGGAAGCGATGTTCCATTCTTTATCAAATCAAAGCCGGCAATTGGAACTTCGAGAGGAGAAAATCTTGAACCTATCGAGCTATATATTGAAGAGCCTATTCTTATTGTTAATCCGAAAATAAATGTCTCTACAAAAGAAGCTTTTGCAAGTATTAATCCAAATAACAAGGAAACAGATTTCAAATCACTAATAAAACAAGAAAAACTTAACTACTCTACCGCGAGAGCATATATAAAGAACGATTTTGAGCCTTCTGTTTTTAATCATTATCATGAAATAGAGCAGATAAAAAATGAGTTATACAATTGTGGAGCCTTATTCTCACTTATGTCTGGAACAGGTTCTACCGTATATGGAATATTTCCAAATTTGGAATCAGCTGAATTTGCAAAATCACAAATGCCCTCTGAATATTTCTGTTTTATGAGTACTCCTCACATGTAATGCTGTCAATCTCAATTCCTCGCCTTTTATAAGGAAGCTTAATCATTACTGTTGTACCGGGTGATACAGCATTTCCAATTTTAGAAGGACTTGAAACAGTGATTTCTCCATGATGCTTAGCAATAATCTCATTAGTTATTGAAAGGCCCATACCGCTTCCTTCAACTTCCGCTTTATTGACATTTGTTGCGCGGTAGAAATGTTCGAATATTTCCTTTTGTTCGTTTTTAGGAATTCCAATTCCACTATCACTAATTTCAATGATAAGTAAGTCGCTTTCCTCTGTCAGAGTAATAAATACTTCACCATTCTGTAGAGAATATTTTATAGCGTTTGAAATTAGATTCGAAAAAGCTAATTCCAGAAGTAGCGGTGCCCCAAAGAGAACACGCTTTATTTTTCGTCTATCGTTGAATACAAGATTGATTTCCTTTTCTGTTACTTCTTCTGTATGAACATCAATGATGTTCTTGATAACTTCTTCTACTTTAACAAGCTCGTTAATTTTAATATCGAGCAGTTTAATGCGGGAAAATTTTAGAATATCGTTTATCAATGCTAACGCCTCGTCGCTCCTTAATCTGGCACGCTGAAGCTTATCGGAAACTTCGGAGCTAATTGGTCCCACGTAATTGCCAAGAAGCAAATCAATTATAGATTTAACAGCTATTACCGGTGATTTGATTTCATGCACAACCCCAAGAGTGTATCTCTGCTTTGTGTTCTCGGCATCCTTAAGCTTCTCCAACGAATCGCGTAACTGTTGCTCTCTTTGGAATAACTGTCTGGCAATTTTATTTGTTATATAAACACTTACTAATAACATAAATGAAAAGGAGAGCAAGAATACAAGCTCGTACTCTGTAGTGTGTATAGATACAATATTCACTATTCCCGGTATTCTATAATTTGGAATAATGCTATTATGTTCAAGTACTAAAAGAACAGATGTAGAAACAGAAATAATAGCTGCCGCAGCATAAACTATAAAACCAGGTAAGATCATACTTCCAATTATCATATGAAACACAAATAGCATTAACAAAGGTGAGTCAATAGTTCCGGTGAAGTAAACAAGAAGCATCAATTCTATCAGATCAAGAACTATCATTATCAAAGAGGTGTGGAGACAATTAAATTTGTTGGGATCGCACCCAACTCTTAATCGGAAGGCGTGAATAACTGCGTTATAAATGAATATTGTTGAGGCAATTATAGAGATGGCATATAATTGAGTATGTGTTAGTCGGAATTTGAGTAAATACTCTCCGACCAAAACAAAGGTTACTAAGATTAGCAGCGCTAAATAGCGTAATCTTATAAACCACAAATTTCTAACTCTTATAGCTCTCCAAAACTCGCCGTAATGGTATGCCCAATCCGGAACAAGAGAAAGCATATCTATCTCAATTGAATGAATATACAATTCAAACTAAGTTCAATATAGTGTAAGTGATAAAAAAAGTAAAACTATTTGATTGGAAGACTGATTTGAAATTCAGTACCGGGTCGCGTTTTACTTCCGATACTGGAAGGACTTTTTACATTGACTATACCTTTATGGCTTTCAATAATCTTTTTTATTGTAGAAAGTCCGGTGCCGGTACCTTCGATCCCCTTAACATTAGAGGCGCGGTAGTACTCCTCA
>CAZEDR010000455.1:0-2221 GCA_964510975.1 uncultured Melioribacter sp.
GTTAAATTAATCGTTAGTTTTTTATAATGCCAAATATTTGAAAAGAATAAACAGCATTTCTTTAGATACCAAAGGGATTCCGTTTTTAGGAAAAATCAGATACGTATTAATCAAATTGCCATACTTGCGGTTAACTTTTTGCATCTTCTAACTTCCTTTCTCATTTGCTATATTTACCACATAAATAGGGCAGTCCTTTGTTGTGTATAAAACAAAAAGATGTTAATATAAACCCGAGAATTGAAACAAAATTTTAGAAAGAAGAGAAAATAAATGTCGGTTGCACAACCTATAAAAACAAAAAAAAATCTGACTGATCGCAATTCGAAGAAAACAAGTAAAAAGAACGCTAGCAAAAAAAAGCTTCGTTTTTTTGTAGAATCTGCAACAGCAGAAGAGATTCGTAAATCTTTATCAATTACCGATAAGCAGTATGCCGAAATAGAAGAAGAAATGAAAAAAATTCTTCCGGAAAAGAAAGCAGCCCGACTTCGTAGATTATATGCCCACTAGCAGCAAAAATAATAGATGGGTTTTCATCAACATTCCTTTCGATCAGTCATACGAAAAATGCTATACATCACTAATTATCTCGTTGGTTTCTGTGGGCTTAATACCGCGCAGTGTATTGCACATCCCTGAACATGGAGAAGGCAGATTAGACCGGCTGATTGGCTTAATTCAGCAATGTAAATTTTCCGTTCATGATTTGAGCAGAACCGGAACACCTGTTCGTTTCAATATGCCCTTTGAACTAGGTTTGGCTTATTCAATAAAAGAATTAAAAGGCAATCACGAAATAATAATGCTGGATAAAAAAGCATATAGGCTTCAAAAAAATTTGAGTGATGTCAACGGAAGAGATCCGCTTATTCATAACGATTCTGCGCGTAGAATGATTGAGTGTATTCTTGGAGTTTTTTATTCGAGATCGGTTAACCCCGAACCGGCATTTGTATATTATCTTTGGAAAAAACTTTGGGAATATGCTAAAGAGCTTAAAAACGAAAGGGCAAATCGTTCTCTTTATGACCGGCTCTCATTTGAAAAAATAGTTTCTGCCGCCAATATTCTCATTCAGTTAGAAAAGAATTAATCTCTGCCAATTGGTGAATATCATTTTAATGTGGTTGCTTACTTTCTAACTTCCTTTCTCATTTACTATATTTGCGCCTAAATTATACTCATCCCAGCATATTGAAATACAACTATTAGGTGAAGCAATGCCAATAAAAATTGAAAAACCAACAGTAATTGAAGCGGCTGGCAACAAGCCGAAAATCATTGAAGAGTTTATTGGTCGTGTAAATTCCGGGACTAAGGACTTGAGCATCGCAAAGATGAAAAGTCCGGGCGGCTGGGTAGAGCCGGGTCAAACACCGGAGTTTGATGAATACACAGTAGTGCTCAAAGGAATGCTTCGCGTTACAACAAAGGAAAAAGTCTTTGATATTCTGCCTGGACAAGCAATAATTACCAACAAAGGTGAATGGATTCAATACAGCACACCCGGCGAAGAAGGTGCGGAATATATTGCCGTATGCTTACCGGCATTTTCACCGGATACTGTTCACAGAGATGAATAAGTTCATATAAAAATTATCAGCAAAGTTTATTAAAAAAGTAAGAGGTGTACCATCGCAAAGGGACAAAACGAAACAATAGAAAAGATCGTATCGCTTTCTAAGCGGAGAGGATTCGTATTTCAATCATCAGAAATTTATGGTGGATTAAACGGCTGCTGGGATTACGGTCCATTAGGCGTTGAGCTTTTAAAGAACGTTAAAGAAGAATGGTGGAAAGCAATGACCTACCGCGAGGATGTGGAAGGTTTGGATGCCTCCATTCTAATGCACCCGCGCGTTTGGGAAGCAAGCGGACACGTTGAAAACTTTACCGATCCGATGATTGACTGCAAGCAGTGTAAAGCCCGCTTTAGAGTTGATACTTTAGCAGAGTTAATTTCCGATAAGAATAAAGAGAAAGCTCTAAAGGAATTAGATGCTACACTTCTGCAAGCAGAGGGAACGCTTGCAGAGAAGTTTGAAAAAGTTTTGGATGATCAAGCTAACGCGACAAAGCTTTTAGATTTGCTCGGCTGTCCACAATGCGGAAACAAAGGCACATTCACACAGCCGCGTAAGTTTAATCTTATGTTCAAAACTTTTTTAGGTCCGGTTGATGATACAGCAAGTGTAATTTATTTACGCCCGGAAACAGC
>CAZEDR010000456.1:0-2197 GCA_964510975.1 uncultured Melioribacter sp.
CAGAGATACTCTGTAAGTGTTTTCATATCAAAGTTTCCCATTATTGTTAATGGTTCTTTCAAGTCTTTCGGCAAGTGTTTTAATAAGTTTTTTCGATATGTCGGGATACATTCTAATTATTTCATCAAGTTCTCCGGCAATAATAAGCATGTTGCTATCCGCAAGCGCTTTAATTTCTGCGCTTCTTGGCTTGTTAAGAATTAAACTTACTTCTCCAATAATATCACCGGCTTTACTAAACTCGGCAATTAGATTACTGCCTCTGAAAACACCAACCTTGCCTTCCAGTAAGACAAAAAAGCAGTGAGCTTTATCTCCTTCTTTAGCAATAATTTCACCCGCAAGACAATGTTTCATCGAAGACATTTTAAGCTCCTTAATTATTAGAGAATTTCAAAAGGAATTCCTTAATGAAATTATTCAGCTCGCCATCCATCACACCTTGAACGTCCGAAGTTTCCCAGTTTGTTCTATGATCTTTAACCATGTTGTAAGGATGAAATACATAAGAGCGAATCTGACTTCCCCACTCTATTTTCATTTTTCCTTTTTCAACTTCGTTAGCTTCAGCTTGCTGCTTTTCAACTTCCATCTGATAAAGTTTTGATTTAAGCAGCTTGAACGCATTCGTCTTATTCTGAATTTGTGAACGCTCCGATTGGCATGCCGCTACCGTATTAGTTGGAATGTGTGTAATACGTACAGCTGTTTCAACTTTGTTTACGTTCTGTCCTCCTTTGCCGCCCGCACGATAAGTATCAATTCTTAAATCAGCCGGATTGATATCAATCTCAATAGTATCGTCAACTTCCGGGATTACAAACACCGAAGCGAATGAAGTATGGCGCCTTTTATTCGCATCGAATGGAGAAATTCTTACAAGTCTGTGAACACCGTTTTCAGCTTTCATGTAGCCGTAAGCAAAATCTCCGGATACTTCAATCGTAGCACTCTTAATTCCCGCACCGTCTCCATCTAGCCAATCAACAACATTCATTTTGTAGCCGTTCTGCTCACCCCAGCGTAGGTACATTCTCATCAGCATCTGCGCCCAGTCTTGAGATTCAGTTCCGCCGGCGCCCGAGTGAATTGTAAGGATACAATTCTTATCATCATCTTTTCCGGCAAGCATACTTTTCAGCTCTACATCGCCGTATGTCGACTCTAAATTTTTAATCTCGGCGTCTATCTCCGCGCCAATGCTTTCATCCTTGTCAGCTTCAGCCATTTCAATAAACTCGAGCAGATTAGTCAACAAACCGTTCAGTTTGTTCCATGCATCAACCCAAATCTTTAATGAATTTGCTTTCTGAAGTAACGCTTGTGCGGCTCTCTGATCATTCCAGAAGTTTGGCGCTTCCGATTGAACGTGTATATGTTCTATTTCTCTTTCTTTGTCATCTAATTTAAAGATAACCTCGTAGATTGGTAATCTTCGTTCCGTAATCTTTAGTACGTTTTAATTGCTCTTCGAACATCTTTTCTCCTTTGCTGAATTATTTGTTGCAAATTTACACTTATCTTTTCAGACTTTGAAACGCTCCGCAAGTTGATCAGGCGATGCCTACGACTATTCTTTCCATCCCTCTTTACCAATTAATGGTACAAAAGTAAAAAAAGGCGCTTCGCGAATATCAAATTCATCGTTACTCAACTTTGTAAGAATCTTCATCGTCTGCGTTTTTTTATCTCCAACGGGAATTATCATCTTGCCGCCAATTGCAAGCTGCTTTTTCAGATTTTCCGGTATTGTTGGTCCGCCAGCAGTAACTATAATTCCATCGTAAGGCGCAAACTCTGCCCAGCCAATTGTTCCATCGCTGCAGCGTGCAGCAATTTTATAGCCAAGTTTATCGAACAGTTTTAACGTTTGGTTGTAAAGATCAAATTGTCTTTCAATTGTAAAGACTCGTGCGCCAAGTTCGCTTAGCACAACAGCCTGAAACCCGGAACCGGTTCCAATTTCTAAAACTATCTGCCCCGGTTTTGGATTCAGAGCTTCAGTCATATACGCAACAGTATAAGGCTGAGAAATTGTTTGTCCTTGTCCTATCGGCAGCGCAACATCCTTGTATGCGTTGAAACGCATTATTTCCGGTACGAACAAATGGCGCTCTACTTTTCTGAATGCGCCCAGCACAGCTTCACTTTTGATTCCGCGCCCTTTTAAAACTTGTATCAGTTCTTCTCTTTCGTT
>CAZEDR010000457.1:0-1049 GCA_964510975.1 uncultured Melioribacter sp.
TGAAACATCTTCCGTTCATTGGCAAAGTGAGAAAAGAACTTCTTCAAAAAATTTCTGATGAAAAGATTAATACAGTTGTGTTGATTGACTATCCGGGCTTCAATTTAAACCTTGCAAAAAAATTACACGAACTGGGCAAACAAGTCATCTATTACATATCTCCTCAAGTTTGGGCATGGGGAAAAGGCAGGATCGATAAAATTAGAGAAGTAGTTAACAAAATGATTGTCGTTTTTCCTTTTGAAGAAAAAATGTACCGCAGTTATAATGTTGATGTAGTGTATGTAGGGCATCCGCTGATAGAACATGTTGAGAATTATCCCTACCTCTCAAAAGAGGAACTTTATTCCAAACTTGATTTAAAAGATGACAAAGAGATTTTACTGCTCTTACCCGGAAGTCGCAAACATGAAATCGGGAAAATATTCCCAGCGTGTATTACTGCCGCAGAAAAACTTTCTAAAGAATTTAATTTACAAACAGTGGTTGCATGTGCAGAAAATATTGACGAGAGCTTCTTTACCGGACTTACAGAAGTTAAGAATTTCAAATTGGTAAAGGGATTTACTTACGATCTGCTGAAACATTCCCATTTTGGAATCATAAAATCCGGTACATCAACGCTTGAAGCCGGATTGTTTGAACTTCCTTTTATTGTTGTCTATTCTACAAATTATTTTACTTATGGACTCGGAAGAATTCTTGTTCAGATCAAAAACATTGCTATGGCAAATATTATTCTTGAGGAAAATGTAATTGATGAATTGATTCAATATGATGTCAACGCAGAAAATATTTACTCAAAGAGTGCGGCAATTTTAGACAGTAAAGAAAAATATAACTCTATAAAACAGAAACTTAGTTTAATAAAAGAAAAACTTGGCGGAACGGGAGCTTCCCGTAAAACTGCCGGGTTAATTTATAAGCGCTTAAATGAAGCTTAGTAATTTTCAAAGAAATGTTCTTCGATATATTGGAATCCGGTTTGCAAGCGCTGCCATACGGCTGCTGTTAAGAACTCTCCGGATTAAAACAGTGAATGGAGAATC
>CAZEDR010000457.1:1059-1710 GCA_964510975.1 uncultured Melioribacter sp.
TGTAACTGCATTTTGGCATGGTTCAATGATGATTGGCTGGTTCATTCACCGGAACGATAATGCCGCGGCTCTTGTTAGTCAAAGTAA
The DNA here is from genome assembly GCA_964510975.1 of uncultured Melioribacter sp. Taxonomy (GTDB): domain Bacteria; phylum Bacteroidota; class Ignavibacteria; order Ignavibacteriales; family Melioribacteraceae; genus Stygiobacter. The sequence goes on from CAZEDR010000457.1 coordinate 1,147, forward strand.
AGACGGCGATGTTCTTGCAAGCATACTTGAAAAATGGAATTATCATGTTGTGCGCGGATCAAGTTCATCCGGCGGCAACGATGCATTGACAATTATGATTTTGCTTATTCGTGAAGGATATTCGTTGGCAATTACTCCCGATGGACCGCGCGGACCAATTTATAATATGAAAGCGGGTGCTGTAATTACTGCTAAGAAATCGAATGCGCCGTTGTTTTTGGTCGGGATAGGAATAAAGAAAAAATTTGTCTTGAAAAGCTGGGATTGTTTTGAAGTGCCAAAACCGTTCAGCAAAGTTGTTGCGGTTTACTCAGAACCGGTTTTTATTGATCCGAATTTGAGTTACGAAGAGACAAATCAAAAAATTATTGAGTGCGAAGAGTTATTAAATAAATTACACAAGGATGCTCTAAGTCTGTGTTAGATTTTATAAGAATAATATTATCACCGTTGGTTATTGTCTACTCGTTAATAACAAAAATTAGAAACGTGTTCTTTGATAAAAATATTTTTCCGGCAGCTAAAGTTGATGCAAAAATAATTTCTGTAGGAAACTTAACTGTT
>CAZEDR010000457.1:1720-2189 GCA_964510975.1 uncultured Melioribacter sp.
CCACAATGATGATTGCAAAAAAGCTGAAAGAAAAGAATAGAAAAGTTGGACTTCTGAGCCGCGGATACGGCAGAAATTCAATTGGTTACGTTTATGTGAGCGATGGCAATAGTATCAACACATCTGTTGATAAATGCGGCGATGAAATGTATTTCATGTCGGAAGAATTAAAAGTACCCGCAGCTGTTGCCGAACATCGTGTTGACGGCGCTAAACAGTTCATAAAAGATTCGAACGTTGATACCATCATTCTCGATGATGCATTTCAGCATAGATGGATTTACCGCGATGTTGATGTTGTAATTATTGATCAGAGATTTTTAGATAAAGATGGACAAATTGAGCAATATTTGCTTCCACTTGGTTCAATGCGTGAGCCGTTTGAATCATTGAAACGTTCGGATATTATAATTATCAACAGAAAATTTTCAGGCGTTAATAAGATTCCGGGGAAGTTAGAAAAGTATTT
>CAZEDR010000458.1:0-1222 GCA_964510975.1 uncultured Melioribacter sp.
TTCTGCGATACTGAGAAAACAACTTTCCGGTTTTGAAAACGAAGTTGACGTTTATGAAGTTGGAACCGTTCTGCAAGTTGGTGATGGTATTGCTCGCGTTTATGGTTTGTCTAAAGTTATGGCGAGCGAACTTGTTGAATTTCCCAACGGCGTTACCGGCATGGTTCTCAATCTTGATGAAGACAGTGTTGGTACTGTTCTTTTTGGTGACACTACCTTAATTAAGGAAGGTGACCAAGTAAAAAGGACAAACCGCCTTGCTTCATTTCCTGTTGGCGATAAACTTTTAGGAAGGGTTGTTGATCCACTTGGCCAACCGCTCGATGGTAAAGGAACAATTCAGTTCGAAAAATATTCTCCGATTGAAAGAAAAGCTCTTGGTGTTATTCAGCGCCAGCCTGTTAAAGAGCCTCTTCAAACCGGTATTGTCGCTGTTGATTCCATGATTCCAATCGGGCGCGGACAACGCGAATTAATTATTGGCGACCGTCAAACCGGAAAAACCGCTGTTGCAATTGATGCTATTATTAATCAAAAACATACTCATACCGAAGAAGCAAAAAAATATGGTGTTAAACCCGTTTACTGTGTTTACGTTGCAGTAGGACAAAAGAATTCAACAGTTGCACAAGTAGTTGCTAAGTTGGAAGAATCCGGCGCTATGGCTTATACAACAGTTATCTCTGCGCCAGCTTCAGCTCCGGCACCACTTCAATACATTGCGCCATATTCCGGTGCAACACTGGGCGAATTTTTTAGAGATAGTGGTAGACATTCTTTAGTTATTTACGATGATTTATCTAAACAAGCCGCTGCTTACCGCGAGCTCTCCTTATTATTAAGAAGACCTCCGGGACGCGAAGCTTACCCTGGCGATGTTTTTTATACTCACTCGCGACTTTTGGAAAGAGCTTCTAAATTAAGTGATGAATTGGGCGGCGGCAGTATGACAGCCTTACCAATTATTGAAACACAACAAGGTGACGTTTCCGCATACATTCCAACGAATGTTATTTCTATTACTGATGGTCAAATTTATCTTGAACCAAACTTGTTCAACGCTGGTGTTCGCCCAGCTATAAACGTTGGTATTTCAGTATCGCGTGTGGGTGGTAACGCACAAATTAAAGCGATGAAGAAAGTTGCCGGTTCGTTGAAATTGGATTTGGCTCAGTACCGCGAACTAGAAGCATTCGCAAAATTCGGTTCCGATCTTGATAAA
>CAZEDR010000458.1:1232-1832 GCA_964510975.1 uncultured Melioribacter sp.
ATTGAAACAAGGTCAGTACGTTCCAGTGCAAGTTGAAAAAGAAATTGTTAGCGTTTACTTAGGTACAAACAACTTCCTAGAATTTGTAGATGTAAAAGATGTAAAGAGATTTGAAAGAGAATTCCACGAATACGCAGAATTGAAGTATCCTGAAATTTATGAAAACATTCGTTTTACAAAAGAATTAAAAGATGACACAGTTGCATTAATTAAAAAGGCAGCTCAAGAATTCACAGAAAAGTTTAAGAAAAACTAAAAAAGTTAATGGCAACTTTACGCGACATAAAGCGAAGAATTGTTGGTGTTAAAAACACACAACAGATTACTAAAGCAATGAAAATGGTTGCTGCAGCTCGCTTGCGCCGTGCACAAGAAAACATTCTTAATGCACGCCCATACTCAAAGAAAATTTCTTCTGTTCTACAGCACCTTTTGAGTATAGAGAAGAATTTTAATAATCCTCTTTTTAATGAACGCGAAGTTAAAAAGATTGCGTTAGTAGTTGTTACGTCGGACCGCGGACTTTGCGGAAGTTTTAATATGAATATAATCCGCATTGCTGAAGAGATGGTTACTGGCGAACTTGCTTCAATTAATGCT
>CAZEDR010000458.1:1842-2181 GCA_964510975.1 uncultured Melioribacter sp.
ATTTTCACATCTAAAATTTGAATTCGCTTCAAGCTTGATCAAAGAGCTTACCACAAAATATATCACTGGTGAGATTGATAAGGTTGTAGTTGTATTTAATGAGTTTAAGTCGGTTATTCAGCAGAGAACAATTGTTGAGCAACTTTTCCCTATACAGCCATTTGAGACTAAAGAAAACGATACAAAGCAGACTGATTATATTTATGAGCCCGATAAGGCGAGAATTATTGAAACTTTACTTCCAAAACATTTGAATGCTCAGATGTGGAGAGTGCTTCTTGATTCTTATGCTGCTGAGTTAGGTGCTAGAATGACTGCAATGGATATGGCAACGGAGAA
>CAZEDR010000459.1:0-2180 GCA_964510975.1 uncultured Melioribacter sp.
AGTCTGTGACAATGCGAAAGAATCTTGTCCGGTTTTTATAGGTAAGGTTGGAAAGCAATTACATATAGGGTTCGAAGACCCGGCGGAAGCCACAGGCACTGAGGAAGAAATTTTAACTGAGTTTAGAAGAATAAGAGATGAAATAGAAAGAGATTTTTTGAAATTCTACAACGATTACATTAGGAGATAAATCATGTTGAGCATTAAAGTGCTTGGTTCGGGTTGTGCCAACTGCAAAAATTTGGAAAGCCTTTGCAAAGAAGTAGTTGCTTAGAAAAAGTAACAGAATTAAAAGACATCATGAGTTATGGAGTTATGAGTACGCCGGGACTTGTTGTAAATGAAAAAGTAATTCATACCGGAAAATTGCCGACTAAATCTACATTAACACATTGGCTAACAAGTGAACTTGTAAATCAATAAGTAAAGAGAAAGGTAAGAACATGGGTTCTATTACAAAAAGGCTTTCATTCTTAGATAGATATTTAACTCTGTGGATATTTCTTGCAATGTTCATCGGTGTATTCTCCGGTTATCTCTTTTCGGGAATTGTTGATTTTTGGAATTCATTTCAAAGCGGCACTACTAATATTCCAATCGCTATTGGACTGATACTAATGATGTATCCTCCGCTTGCCAAAGTTAAATATGAAGAGCTTGGCGATGTATTTAAAAACGTAAAAGTTCTTACTCTTTCACTTGTTCAGAATTGGATTATTGGACCAATCCTAATGTTCTTTCTTGCTGTAATATTTCTGCAAGACTATCCGGAATATATGGCGGGCTTAATTATGATTGGACTCGCACGATGTATAGCAATGGTTATCGTGTGGAATGAACTAGCAAAAGGTGACACAGAATATGCCGCCGGACTTGTTGCGTTTAACTCACTATTCCAGGTCTTATTCTTTTCGATATACGCGTATGTGTTTTTAACTGTTCTGCCTAATTGGCTTGGTTTACAAACTTTCAAAGTAGATATCACGATTGGTCAAATTGCCGAAAGCGTATTCATCTATTTAGGCATTCCCTTCTTAGCGGGAATAATTACCCGCTTCTCTTTGATTAAGCTGAAAAACAAAGAATGGTATCAAACCAAATTCATTCCTAAGATTAGTCCAATTACATTAATTGCATTGCTCTTTACAATCATAGTTATGTTCTCACTCAAAGGTGAATACATTGTAAAGATACCTCTCGATGTAGTCCGCATAGCAGTTCCTCTGCTATTCTACTTTGTTATAATGTTTCTTGTCTCGTTCTACATGGGAAAGAAAATTGGAGCGGATTACTCTAAGACAGCAACATTATCATTCACTGCCGCAAGCAACAACTTTGAACTAGCAATTGCTGTTGCTGTTGCGGTATTTGGAATAAACAGTGGCGAAGCATTCGCTGCAGTAATTGGACCGCTTGTAGAAGTTCCGGCATTGATAGCGTTGGTAAATGTAGCGTTGTGGTTCCAAAAGAAATATTTCAAGGATGTGGAAGAGGGAACCATTAAGGCTCCGGATGTATGTCCATAATAAAAGAGATTTAATAAACATGGAAAACAATAAAATTAAATATCTGATTCCGCTTGTTTTAATTCCAGTATGGCTGTTATTGTATTTTAATTTAGAATCAGTTACAGATTTTGTTATATATAAAATTGCGGGATTAGAAAAAGGAACTCACTTAACGGAAGCAATTTGGTTCTTTGTTTTTGAAGTGCCAAAAGTTTTATTGCTGCTAACGATAATTGTATTTGTTGTTGGAATTATAAGATCATATTTCTCACCTGAAAAAACCAGACAGATGCTTGGCGGTAAAAAATTATTTACTGGAAATGTGCTGGCAAGTTTACTTGGTATCGTAACTCCGTTTTGTTCTTGTTCGGCAATACCGTTGTTTCTTGGATTTGTTGAAAGCGGTGTTCCTCTTGGTGTTACATTTTCATTTCTTATAGCCGCACCAATGATAAATGAAGTTGCGTTGGTTTTACTGTTTGGTTTGTTCGGATGGAAAACTGCTTTAATGTATATGTCAACGGGATTATTAATTGCAATATCCAGCGGCTTTGTAATCGGAAAATTAAAATTGGAAAAATATGTAGAAGCGTGGGTCTATGAAGTTAAAGCGGGACACTTGCAAGTAGAAGAAGGAAAAATTCCTTTTAGTCAAAGAATAACCGCCGGTAT
>CAZEDR010000460.1:0-2175 GCA_964510975.1 uncultured Melioribacter sp.
CAACTGTAAACGTAATCAACAACTGGGTTAAGACTTCAACCAAAGACAAGATTGAAAAAATTGTTGATCGGATTTCTCCCGAAACGATTATGTACCTCATCAACGCCATTTACTTTAAAGGAACGTGGAAATATCAATTCGACAAAAACAAAACTTACGATGATTTCTTTACCACAGAATTGGGCAAGCGTATTGCCGTAAAAATGATGCAGCAAGAAACTGATATTTCTTCTTACAGTAATAATTTATTTACTGCTGTTGATTTACCTTACTCAAGCGGTGCTTATAGTATGACTCTCTTTCTTCCGAACAATGAAAAAAAGCTGCAAGAAGTTGTAACCTATTTAACGAAAGAAAATTTTGAGTCTGTTGTCGGAAGCTTTTCAACTGCTAAAAAGAATTTGTTTATTCCGAGATTTAAGCTTGAGTATAAGATTAAGCTCAATGATGTACTAAAAGCATTGGGAATGCAAGAAGCTTTTGATCCCGGCAAAGCGAACTTTAAGAAACTTTATGCCGGAAGCGGCAACGCTTACATCAGCGATGTTGATCATAAAACATATGTTGATGTGAATGAGGAAGGAACCGAAGCCGCCGCAGTTACTTCAGTTGTAATTGGCGTTACTTCTATATTGGATAACAATATTAGATTTGACAAGCCCTTCTTGTTTTTAATTCGTGAGAAAAACAGCGGTGCAATAATTTTTGTAGGAACACTCGCTGATCCAGGCTGAAAAGGTTTCGGCTATCAGCTGTCTGCGTTCAGCTTTCAGCAAAAGCTTTTATTGAGAGCTGAATGCTGATGGCTGACCGCTACCCATCATACCTTTTTCTTCTGTTATCCGACGCGCGGCATTCATCCGAACAGCAGTAATCATTTTCAATTTTGCATACTTGGCAAGTTACAAGAAGTTCATCGCAATTCTGATTGTGACAGTTAATGTAATATGAGGCCGGCGTTCCGCAGAAATAACATTTGCCGATGTGTTTTGTTTCTTCGTTTGTGTTAGGCGTGATCACCCTGCGCTCATCAAAGACAAACATGCTTCCTTCCCAATATTTATCGGGATGCTGGTTAATGTAATTCCAAATCCCGCCTTTCATCTGGTAAACATCTTTAAATCCTTGCTCAACCAAATACGCGCTCGCTTTTTCGCAGCGGATTCCTCCCGTGCAGTAAGTAACAACTATTTTGTCTTTGTAATCTGAAATATCTTCTGCAACTTTCACCCAGTCGCGGAAGGTTTTCATTTCCGGTGTAACTGCATTTTTGAATTTGCCGATCACACTTTCATAATCGTTGCGCGCATCAATAATTAAAAACTCTTTACCGCTTTCATAAAACTCGTTTAATTCTTCCGGCTTCAAATACTTGCCGGTTTTAGAAAGATCAACTTCGCCAAAACTCGCGTTTACAATTTCTTTCTTCAGCCGCACGTGAATTTTTCTGAATGCGTGCTCAGCATGTTCATCTTCTTTAAACCAAATGTCGGCAAACTGAGGATAGCTTCTTATTTCATTCTTGAATGCCTCAATATTCTCAACCTTGCCGGAGACTGTTGCATTAATCCCTTCATCAGAAATCCAAACACGTCCTTTGATATCGTGATTCTGACAAAACTTTAGATGGTCTTGCACAAATTTTTCCGGTTCGGGAAAACTGATGTATTTATAAAAAAGTAAAACCCGGTAATCCATTTTTTTCCTTTCTTCTTACATTGCGCTTATATTTGAGCACAAAAATAGCAAATAGGAATTTAAATGAGACACTTCATCGTAGAAATAATTTATAAAGCGCATATTGATAAAATTGAGAAATTAACGCCAATTCACAGAGAATTTCTGCAAACCGGTTACAAAGCGGGAATGCTGCTTGTTTCGGGACCAAAAGTCCCGCGCACGGGCGGAATTGTAATTGCCAAAGCAGATTCTATGGAAGAGATAGCAGCGTTCTTCAAGAACGATCCATACGCTCTAAACGATGCGGCTGAATACAGCTTTATAGAATTCAACCCGAAAAGCCACCAAGAAATTTTGAAAGATTGGCTGGAATAAAAAACCGCCACGTTTGTGGCGGCGATTAAACTCCAAGCAGCTAATCCGTTAGATAGTAATTTACTCCTATACCAAAACTCAAGGTGGTTTTTTTGTATCGGCTTAGGCTAGTAGAAGACA
>CAZEDR010000461.1:0-2171 GCA_964510975.1 uncultured Melioribacter sp.
AAAGGTTTTGATGTTGCCGATATTGGGAATTATATTTCTACAGATGTTGATGAAACTCTGATTATAGACCGGATCGGAAATATGGCAAACGCCTACAAAGTTGCCAAGTCACTAGGCATTCGTAACGAAAATGTCATACAGCAATTGAATAAAGATTATTTCATCGATGTTACTGTTGTAATAGGAAAAGATTATTTTTCATTAACACCATTTAAGTGAGGAAACATTGGACGGACTAAAATTCGCTAAAGAAATAGCTGAATTAACAAAAGGTAAAAAAGGCTACAACATAAAAATTCTTGATCTGAGAAAAGTCTCGGCAATTGCAGATTATTTTGTAGTCTGCTCGGCAGATTCCGACAGACAAGTAAAAGCTATTGCGGATGATGTTGATGAAAAGCTTCTGGATCGCGGAATTAAATGTTACCATCGCGAAGGATTTGAAACACTCAATTGGGTTTTAATGGATTACTTCGATGTGGTACTTCATGTCTTCAAAGTTGAGGCGAGAACCTATTACAACTTAGAAAAACTTTGGGGCGATGCGCCGGTAATTTCCATTCCAGATGAACAACAATAGCCTTAACGGAGAAATGCTTGAAAAAATATTTGATAGATCTATTTAAAAAGACTGCCGAAAAACTACCTTACCTAAATGAAATAGAATACATTTTTAGCATTCCAAATCAAAAAAGTCATGGCGATTACGCTATAAATGCGGCTATGATTCTTTCGAAAAAATTGAAACGCAATCCGCGTGATGTTGCTAACGAAATAATTGCTAACCTTGAAATAGATCAAAGTATTATTGAGAAAGTTGAAATAGCCGGACCGGGATTTATTAATTTTTATTTCGCTCAATCTTATGTTCCTTCAATCATCAAAGAAATTTTATCGAAACAAGAAAACTTTGGGCGTTCTCAAAAATATTCCGGCAAGAGAGCGATGGTTGAATTCATTTCGGCTAATCCGACAGGACCATTAACTGTTGGACATGGAAGGAATGCAGTAATTGGCGACACAGTTGCCAACTTACTTGAGTGGATTGGTTATGAAGTTGATCGTGAATACTATTTCAATAATGCCGGCAGACAGATGCGCGTGCTTGGCGATTCTGTTCGACTCAGATATTTGGAGTTGTTGGGTAATACAATTGAATTTCCGGAAGATTATTACCAAGGCGAATACATAAAAGAAATTGCTGCAAAGCTGATTGCCGAGAATGGCGACAAGTTATTAAACGAAGATGCCGAAGGAATTTTTAAGCAGACCGCTGAAAAGGAAATTTTTGCAGACATCATCAAGACGATGAACGCGATCGGCATCAAAATGAAAAACTTCTACAATGAACATACATTGTATGAAGATGGAAGAATTACTCAGCTGCTTGAAGAGTTCAAGAAGAAAAATCTTTCATACGAGAAGGAAGATGCTGTTTGGCTAAAACTTACTGAACTTGGAAATGAACAAGATAAAGTAATTGTTAAATCGACCGGTGAGCCGACTTACAGATTGCCCGATATTGCTTATCACATTACGAAATTTGAGCGCGGTTATGATTTGATGATTGATTTGTTCGGCTCGGATCACAATGCTACTTACCCGGATGTGCTTGCCGGATTGCGTGCTTTAGGATATGATGCGGAAAAAATTAAGGTTCTTATTCACCAGTTTGTTACAATCATGCAAAAGGGTGAAGTTGTAAAGATGTCAACACGCAAAGCTAATTACATTACCTTAGATGAATTAGTTGATGAAGTTGGCGCAGATGTAGTCAGATACTTTTTCAACATGAGAAGCATTACAAGCCATCTAAATTTTGATCTTGAATTAGCTAAAAAGCAATCCGATGAAAACCCGGTTTTCTATTTGCAATATGCTCATGCGCGGATTGCTTCAATACTGCGTATGGTAAAAGAACAAGGATTGAATTCATCTCTTGAACATTTAGAATTGCTAAACCAGCCTTCCGAACAAGATTTGCTGAAAAAACTTTTTGAGTTTCCGAATGAAGTTCTGCTTGGCGCTGAGAATTATGAAGTTCATCGTGTCGCAATTTACCTTGAAGAATTAGCTGCACAGTTTCACAGATTTTATACCGAATGCAGAATTATCGGAAGTGAAAAGAATCTAGCTGAAGCGAGAATTGCTTTATGTCTTGCAACTCAAAC
>CAZEDR010000462.1:0-2154 GCA_964510975.1 uncultured Melioribacter sp.
GTTGCTAAAAAGAATAATAATGAAACAACAATCCTTATTTTCCGTAAGAGGGATGAATTCATAACAATCAGTTAACTCATATTTGAGTTGAAATGCCGGCTGATAACAACCAAGGTTTTTCCTTCCAAAAAAATGCTTCCCATCGAAAACTATTTTTTATGAAAATTTCGAAACAACAAAATTGGTATGCTATTTTAGCATTAATTAAGGGACCCAAAAGACCTTCATCAACAGAATTATTATATACTGATAAACCTAAATCAAGTTCAAAAGTCATATTGTTATAAATTCTGTTCTTTCTTTTGTAGATGAAATTCAAGTAATACAAAAATTTAGTCGAAACACTCTTGTTGCCGTAGTGTTTGTAATTGTAGCCAATTAAATCAATGCCAAGAAAATGTTTTCGTGTTTTCCAAAAATCTTTTGCCAGTTCAATTGATATTGCTAAATCATTTTCTTGACCAGATTCTATATTTGTTTTTTTAGAATAATATTTAACTCCACCACCGATTCCAAACTGAAATGACTTTTCGGGCTCAGTATTTGATTGTTGCTGCCCACTAATAGAAAAGCTAAAAAAGAGCGATACAACAATGAAGAGTATTTTTCCCATTAAAAATTTTGAGAACTATTAAAAAATTAATTAAGTATCATTAGAGTATTATACGCTTAATATTCATTTTCGATAAATCCATTTTGCCAACACCCATTGCGTCAGCATATTTAATGTAACTCACATCAGCCGGTTCCATACCAAACATTTTTGCAGCGGAAGCATCTGCGGCAACAATATCAGTAGCAAGAATTTGAGATTTCATTACAACAACATCATCGGTAGATACGCCGCGCGGACCATTCTGCTTCATCATATAATATGCATCAATAACATTTAGAACCGGCTTCTTGCTGTATGTTGCATAATCTGCAATACATTGATGGAGATCGTTGCGGTGCCAGTAGCCGCGGTCCCAAACAACTCCCATCATATTTTTCATGCAGAGAGAAAGTTTTGTAGAGCCATGGTTTTTTAGAATCGGCATATTTATAAACACATCGGAATCGAGAACAAGTTCGTGAACTTTAGCTTGTGTCAATCTTTTACCGGATTTAATTGATACTTCTTGATACATGCTTTCGCTGTTTCCGGTAACTAAAGTTCCGCCGGCATCCTTAACAGCTTTTTCAATTCCGCTGTTCGTGTAGCTGCGTTTCCAGTCATCGCAAGTGTGATCGAACACATAAACTTCTTTAGCGCCCGCATCAAAACAATGTTTAATTACACGCGAAACTAATTTTGGATGGGTGTTGGCGCCCCGCTCCGGCACTGCATCCCAGCCGATGTTTGGTTTGATTAAAACTTTTTGATTTTTCTTTACGAAGGTTTTTATTCCGCCAAATTGTTTAATAGCTTCATCAAACATTGCATCGGGCTCGCCCCCTTTGATGGCAACTAAATCATATGCGGGTGGAGTTGTAGAACTTGTTCTAGCAAATAAATTTCCATAAACGCCCGGTAGAGCAACAGTTGCGCCGGCTAATAATCCCGATTTCAAAAAATCTCTTCGCTTCACAAAGTCTCCGTCAAAAAGTTTGAAAAATTTTGTGACAACATATCAATATGTTATCTTGTATTCAAGAAATTAATCGAGGTATTAATGAAATCAGTCGCTTTACCACTTGAGAAGAAAAACATTAAAGACATTGTGTTCGATTTAGCTTCGTTCGCTTTTATCACATTAACACCGGCGCTTTCTCATATAAGTACGCTTCCGGTTTATCTTTTAGAACCGATGAGAATTGTGCTGCTTCTTAGTTTAGTTCACACTTCAAAGAAGAATACATATATATTAACTGTTGCTTTACCGCTATTTTCTTTTTTGATTTCATCTCATCCTTCATTCTTTAAAGCAGCTTTAATCTCTTCCGAGTTAGCATTAAACATTTTCTTGTTCTTTATGTTGAGCAAAATGATGAAAAACTATTTCGGCGCGGCTTTAGTTTCAATTTTTGTTAGCAAGCTTTATTACTACTTTATGAAATTCGGAATGCTGCAAACCGGTTTGCTTGGCGGTGAATTAACCGCTTCACCAATTTGGCTGCAAGTAATTCTAAGTTTGGTTTTTGCCGGTTATGTTGGCTGGTTCTTCAAGAAAA
>CAZEDR010000463.1:0-2153 GCA_964510975.1 uncultured Melioribacter sp.
GGGCAGCAATCCGAGAGACGCAGAATTTTTTAGCGAGATTAAAAAAGTAAAATTGAATCATGCGAAGATGTGTGCGTTCGGTTCTACTGCACGCTATCCGGATAAAATTGAAACCGATGCGAATTTGGTTGCGTTGCTTAAAGCAGAAACTCCTTACGTTTCTATTTTTGGTAAGACTTGGAAATTCCATTCCGAAAAGAGCCTTGGCTTAACCGAAGACCAAAATGCCGAGCTCATTTTCAAATCTGTAAAATTCTTGAAGGATAATGGAAAAACTGTTGTATTCGATGCTGAACATTTTTTTGACGGCTATAAAGATGATTCTGCGTTTGCGTTAAGAATGATAAAGTCCGCACAAGATGGTGGCGCTGACGTTATTACACTTTGTGATACAAATGGTGGAACATTAACTCACGAAATTAAATCAGTGATAGATGAAGTTAAGAAGACTATTACAAAACCAATCGGTATTCATGCACATAATGATGGTGATCTTGCAGTAGCAAATTCATTAGCTGCAATTGAAAGTGGCGCAGTTCACGTTCAAGGAACCATTAATGGTGTTGGCGAACGATGCGGAAACGCAAATCTTGTCAGCATCATCCCAAACTTATTATTGAAGATGAATTGTAAAACGAAAAAATCGATTCAACTCAATCAATTGACATCACTTTCAAACACTGTTTACGAAATCATGAATTTGAATCCCAATACAAGAGCGGCGTTTGTTGGTAAATCGGCTTTTGCACATAAAGGTGGAATTCATGTTAGCGCAGTTCTTAAAGACAGCAAGATGTATGAGCACATTAGTCCAACCGTAGTTGGAAACTCTCAAAGAGTTTTGGTTTCGGATTTATCCGGACAAAGCAACATTAAATACAAAGCAAAAGAATTTGGCGTTGATGTTGAAGAGGGAAGTGAGTTCAACAAAAAATTAGTTACACACATCAAAGCGTTGGAATATGAAGGTTATCAATTTGATGGAGCAGAAGCTTCCTTTGAATTAATATTGAGAAATGAAAACAATGAGTTTACTCCTTTCTTCAAAACGATTGATTCAAGAATCTATACTTTCTTCGATAACGATAGACACAACAACGCGGAAGCAGTTCTCAAAATTGAAGTGAATGGAGAGGTTGAACATACTGCCGCAGAAGGCGACGGTCCGGTTAACGCACTCGATAACGCTTTGCGTAAAGCGTTGCTTCGTTTCTATCCGGAAATTGCGGAAGTAAAACTTGTTGATTACAAAGTGCGCGTGCTTGATGAGAAGGAAGCTACAGCTGCAAAAGTTCGTGTGTTAATTGAATCAAGCGACGGCGAAACGACTTGGTCAACAGTTGGTGTATCTACTAATATAATTGAAGCAAGCTGGCAAGCACTTTGTGATGGAATGAATTATAAGCTTTATCAGACTTCCAAAAAAAAGAAGTAGCACAACCTATTGGTGTGCCTAATTAATATTAAATTGGAATGCAGAATCATATTTGGCTTAATAAATCTTTCCCCAGTCGATTCTCAACTCATTAAATATTTATACTTTTTGATCCACTAATTACACCTGACTACGTAAACAAACAATTAGAATATCCCGCAAATAATCATCTTGCTTGTTATAAGTGGGTTGATTATTATCATTCAGATTTTTCTTTCACTAACTACTGCTATTGATGGAAAACAGCGAGGTAATAAAAAATATTCTTTGCTCTGTTTTGCATAGTGGCGAAAGTTCACCACTGTTCAATCAATTCTACAAAATATGTCTTCGCTTTTCGGAAGCTGCAATAAATCTTAATAAAAATCGGCAGATAAAAAATGAAATCATGAGCAAGCTTGGATATTCCTTAAAAGATATGGCATGCGATTGCATAGCAGATTTATTCGAAATTAATTATGGAAAATTCGTTCAAATCAATAACTATTTCTTGAGAAAGTTCCCTTCCGGAATTGAGCAAGTTCACCCGGATATTTTACAAGCACATCTTGCTGTTTTGATCAAGTCGAGAACCAATCAACAAATTTCTGAGCTTCGTGAGGATCTTGGAGAGATTTATTTCAAAATAAAAAAATCACTTTCCACTGACCTAAATCGAAAAAGGAATTTGTATAAAAGATTCTCAGTTGAAGGCAGCTCATATATCAGCCTTATTCAT
>CAZEDR010000464.1:0-1207 GCA_964510975.1 uncultured Melioribacter sp.
CTTCAATTCCTTTTATCTCAGCAATTCTGTTTATATCAATTAAAACTTTTGCATCTACAAACCTTTTTGATCCTTGTGTCTTTCCAACTACAACATCAGTTCCACCAGCAAGAATTTTAGTTGTTTCATTAGCGCTTGCAAGAAATTGAAGAGCTTCCGGTAATGTTTTGGGAATAAGAACTTCGCAATTCAAATCAATCATAAGCTTCCTCTCTTCAAATCTTGCGGGCGTAATTTTTTGCCGAGCAAAACTTCTTCCAAATTTAACGGCAAGTTGTAAAACCGTTTACCAAGCGCGTTGCTTACTGCATTGGCAATTGCTGTTGGGATTAAGTATTGATCAAAATTTAATTCACGAATCATTCCATCTTCGGTTGTAACTTCTTCCAGGATTCCATAGCCCGCTCCTTGAGTTACACCTCCAGATATTTGTCCAACAGCGCCTAATCTATTTATCACCGTTCCAGGATCATGAACAGCGGTAATTTTATTTAGATAAACTTCGCCTGTTCCGGTGTTCACGCTAACTTCTGCAACCTGGCAGCCATAAACGTAAGTGAAGTAAGCATCTCCTTGTCCCGCGTGTTCATCCCAAGAAACGTCCGGACTTTTATAACGTCCAATTGCCGATAGCTCAACTTTCTTTTCAAGCGCAGCTTTAACAACATCATCAAACTTAGCAATCATTCCTTTTTTTCTTGAGAAAATTAAATTCTCTCTGAAAGAAATAAAATCTGTTTCATCAAGTTTATATTCATCACGAACAACTTTTTCTAAGTTACTTCGCAGTAATTCCGCAGCATTTTTTGCCGCGGCAGCGCCCATTATTGTACCGCGCGAAGCGACTGTTGGTCCGCTGTCTTCAATCTTAGATGTATCGTTCTCTAAGAAAATAATTTTGTCGGTAGTAACTCCAAGAGCTTCGGCGGCAGCCATTAGCAAAGTCATTCGCAAACCTTGCCCGTTTTCAGCTAATCCGCTTAGCATTACAATTTTTTCATCCTGTTGAACAGAAATGAAGCAAGATGATTGATCCAAGCCTTCTGCGCCAAGAGAGCATCCGCGGAAGCTAACAGCCAAACCAATTCCTTTTCTAATTAATTTATCAGGAGAAATGAATTGCTCATCTTTAAATATTGGCGGATCATAAACATATTCATTCGCTTTAATTTGATTATTCTTGTTCGCTTTCCACTTTTCAGAAAAG
>CAZEDR010000464.1:1217-2142 GCA_964510975.1 uncultured Melioribacter sp.
TTGGTGAACGAAACTGCTTTATCTAAAACCGGAATAAGATTAACATCGTGATCTCTGAGAGTTTGTCCCGTTGAAGTAACAGAACCAAGTTTTAATCCATTAAGTCTTCTAATTTGATCAGGAGTAATTCCAACGCGCAAAGCAATTTCATCCATTAAAGATTCTTGAGCAAAGATAGGCTGAGGTGAACCAAATCCGCGCATAGCTCCGGTGTAAGGATTGTTGGTATAAACCGCGCGAACATCTGTTTGAACGTTTTCAATTTCGTATGGTCCGGTAGCTTGAACAACAGAACGCCAAGTTACAAACGGACTCATTGAGCAGTACGCGCCGCCATCAGCAAGTAAATCAATTTTCATCGCTTTGATTTTACCAATCTTACTGAAGCCAACTTTATATTTCAAAATGTATGGATGACGTTTGTATGATTCTAAAATTGATTCTTCCCGTGTATAACGGATTTTTACCGGACGATTTATTTTTAGCGCGGCAACCGCTGCGCGCGCAGAAAGCATACAAATTGTATCAGTTTTTCAAAAGAATGAACCGGCACGCTGGGCTTGCACAACTTGAACTTTCTCGTTCGGTAGATTTAGAACTGAAGCTACTATTCTTCTTGCAGTAAAAGGATTTTGAATTGAGCCGATTACTTTAACCGCGCCATCTTCAAGTGGAATTGCAATTACAGCTTCCGGCTCAATGTAAGCATGTTCAATTGTTTGAGTGGTGTAGGTTCTTTCTAAAACTTCATCACACTCAGCAAATCCTTTTTCAATATCTCCTTTGCGTAAAGGATGATGCACGATTAAATTGCTTCCATACTCAGGATGAATAAGAAGCGCATCGTTATCTAAAGATTTTGTTGGATCGGTTAATGTTGGAAGTAATTCGTAATCAACTTTTATTTTCTTAACCAATTCTCTTA
>CAZEDR010000465.1:0-2140 GCA_964510975.1 uncultured Melioribacter sp.
TAGAAAAAAATTGTCAAGATCAGAAGAATAACTGTGAATGAATATGTAACTGCATTTAAAACTTTTCTGTTTATGAATGTTACTATCTGTTTTCCATCTAACTTTCCGATCGTTCGAAGGATTTTTTCATCAAGTTTTACCGGAAATTCTTCTACTGAGTTTGTTAAACCGCTTTTAAGCGCATTCAATTTTTTAAAGTATTCACGTCCTTCTAAATCTTGTGAAAGCATTGTGAACATAATTGGCTCTTTCCCCTTTTCAAGTTCACCATCAAAGTGTAGATCTACCATGGCAATGATTTCTTTTGTTTGCAAAATTCACTCTTTCAGTCTGAAGAGAGTCATCCGCCGCAAGTTCAATAACTTTTTTATAAGCGAGATTAGCATTCTTCCAATCCATCAGTTTATCATTTATCAAAGCGATATAAAATTGTGCGTCAATATTTCCGGGATAATAGAGGAGAGATTTTTCGTAAGCCGATTTCGCTTCTTTGTAATTTTTCTTCGAATAGTACACCGCGCCGATCTGATTATAAATATTACCGATCTTATCTATCGGCATAAGCGCCAACGCTTTCTGAAACGATTCGATAGATCTTTTTATTGAATCCATCTTGGCGTAAGTGAATCCTAGATTTATAAAATAAGTCGGATTATCATCAATTGAAGCAGCCATTTTATATGCCGCAACTGCGGAATCAAAATTATTCAGATTGTAATGAACAAAACCGAGATGGTCAAAGTAGTTTGCCTCGTTAGAATCAAGGGCAACCGCTTTCGAATATTGGTTTGCCGCTTCACTGTATAACTTCAACCGTTCATAACACATGCCGGATCTGAAATGAAAATCTGCATTCATCGGGCGCAGTTTGATTGCCATACTGTATAACGCGTTGGCATCATAATATTTTTGCAAATTAAATTTGCTCGAGGCAAGAAGGCTTATCGCCGGAATATAACTTTGATTTAGAGCAACCGAAGACTCAAGATGCTTGATTGCTGTCTCGGCAAATTCGGGATTTGTTGAAAGCATCATAGAATAACCTAAGTAGTAACTGCTCAAAAAATCATTGCTGTTAAGTGAAACCAACCGATTGAATATTCCGATTGCATCTTTGTAATCTCTGGTATCAAAATAGATAAGACCAAGTTCATAGAGAGCCGTAACATTGGTTGAGTCACTTTCAACTACAGTTTGGTAATTATTAATCGCCTCGTCTGTTTTCCCGAGCTGCGAAAGTGTTCGTGCGAATTGAATCCTGTATCCTTTATGTTCAGGTAAAATTTCAACAGCTTTTTTGAAATATTGAGATGCTTTGATTGTTTCGCGCAGATTATTAAATGACAATCCGAGATAAAACAATTCTTCTGCAGATAGTTTTTCAAAATCCATATTACCGTAAAGTTTTATAGCTTCTTTATACAAACCTTCATTAAAATTTTTCTTGCATTGGGTAAGCAGACTATCGTTAAAATTATTTTGAGACTTTTGAGCATGAACGACGTTCACCAATGGCTGGGCGAAAAACAGAATCATAATTAATGTTATAAATGTTTTCTTCTTCATTTTAATTCTCCCCCTTTAGAAACAAACAACCTTTGAAAGTTTATGAATTAATTTCTGTCTCGTTTTATATAACCTGCTTTTAACAAGTTCCTCATCAATTTTCATTACATCGGAAATTTCTTTATAAGAAAGTCCGCCGTATTCTTTCAAGAGAAAAACATCCCGTTGTTCGATCGATATTTTATCAAGTTCATTCATTATCATCTCATTCAATTCTTTCACCTCAAATTCTTCTTCAATTTTTACTGAAGAATCAATCTCAATTTCGTCACTGTCCAGTACGCCGAATTGATCAACATGTGTACTCTTTGTTCTGTAAAATGTATAGATGGCATTACGTGTTGCCGTGAAAAGCCAGACATCAACACGTTCAGTGTTACGGATTTTGTTCATGTGTTCAAAAAATTTCACAAATACATTTTGAATTATATCTTCACACATCATTTTATCGCCGAGCATTTTACGGGCGTAATTATAGAGCCTGGTTTTATGCTGATTATAAATCAGCGTAAACTCAACGATATTTTTTGTGGAATCGCTCAAAAGCTGTTCTTCTTTTACTTAAAGATGCTTC
>CAZEDR010000466.1:0-2130 GCA_964510975.1 uncultured Melioribacter sp.
TAAGCCTCACTGGATTTTGAGTCCAGCGCGTCTACCAATTCCGCCACTTCGGCATTTCTTAAAAATCGCGTCGCTAAATTAATTTTAATCGCTCACATTAGCAAGATTTTGAGAGATAAAATCAATTTTTACTTCGGTGATTTAGCTCTTTCCACTAAAGGACGTTTACTTTTATCCTTATTTAGGCTCGATAAAACAATATCCGCATCTTTGTTTGTAACGTTAAAGAATGAAAAAGCATCTGATAACCTAACTCCGGTAAACTTTTCATGATCGAGTCCGGTTTTTTTCTTTAGCATTTTGAGTAATCCCTTCTCATCAAGATCATCTTTACGACCCATAGCTAGAAACATTCTAGCCTTACCCTTTTCTTCAAGTCCACCAGATCTTTCACGACGTTCACCGCTGAATTTTCTTTCTTTTCTATCACCAACACGGTCGTCTCTATCACTGCTTCTTCTTTCTCTTCCAATACCTACACTATCTTTATCGCCTCTGTCTTTACGATCTTTTCTGTCGAATCTATCCGAGCTTTCATATCGGCTTGATCTAGCTGATCGATCGTTACTGCTACGTTCACGACGATCTCCTCTATCACGTCTGTCACCGGTTCGGCTACGTCTATCACCACGGTCTCTATCAGATGAAGTTTCGCGAGATTTATCAAATAAATCATGAATACGAGCGTAGCTTCCTTCTTCCAGTTCATTCTGGAAGTTGAATTTCAACAGTGCAGCGCAGACTTCTTCGGCGCTGTTGTTGAGGAGTAGTTGTTGCGCAAGCATTACATAGTTTGCACCGGTGCCATATTCGATTAGACTATTAACCTCAGTTAGAATTTTTGTCTTTTTGAAATCGATTACTTCACGAATCTGAGGAATTCTTTCTTTACGAATTTCTGTCTGAGTAATATTCTTAATGAATTTTAGTTTTCTAAATTCATCCGGAGTGACAAACGTTATAGCAGTACCCTCTTTACCAGCGCGGCCGGTTCTACCAATTCGATGAAGATAAGCTTCGGGGTCTTGTGGCAAAGAATAATTGATCACATGAGTAAGTTCATCAATATCTAGTCCACGCGCGGCAACATCGGTAGCAGCAAGAATATTAATTTGTTTCTTTCTGAATTTAGTTAAGATTTTTTCGCGAACGTTTTGAGAAATATCACCATGTAAACCTTCCGCGTCGTAGCCTCTATCCAATAGCTTAGAGGAAACATTATCAACATCATTCTTTGTACGGCAGAAAACTAAGCCGTAGAATTCAGTTGTAGTATCAATTATTCTACAAAGTGCGTCGAATTTATCCGCTTCTTTTACTTCAAAGTACTTTTGCTCTGTAAGTTCGGTAGTTTGTCCGGATTTTTTGGTTTTTACTACTTCATGCTTACCCATGTACTTTTTCGCCAGTTCCATAATTCTTGGCGGCATAGTAGCTGAGAAAAGTAAAGTTCTTCTATTCTTATTAGTTCTGCTTAAAATATCTTCAATGTCATCTATGAATCCCATATTTAACATTTCATCTGCTTCATCTAAAACTACGAAAGAAACTGCATCTACATTTAGGCTTTTTCTATTTAGGTGATCAATTAATCTGCCGGGAGTACCAACGATAATATCTACACCTTTATTTAGTCTGCGGAATTGAGTTTCGTACGACTGCCCGCCATAGATTGGCGCAACATGAATATCTTTATTCCCTCTTAAGGAATTAATCTCATCCGAAACTTGAATAGCAAGTTCTCTTGTTGGCACAAGAATCAAAGTTTGTATGTGTTTTGAATGAGGAGTTAGATGATCTAAAATTGGTAAGGCAAATGCGGCGGTTTTACCGGTTCCGGTTTGTGCTTGTCCTACTAGATCGGTCTTATTTGCCAGAATTAATGGGATGATCTTGCTTTGAATCTCTGTAGGTTCTTCAAAACCCTTCATCTTAATAGAATGTAACATTTCTTCTGAAAGCCCCAAGCTTTCAAAATTAGTATTGTTCATTTGAATCCTTTATTAACTTTTAAATGTCTGCGGTACTCGATGAATGGTAACAACTGAGAATTGGCAATAATTACTTCAACAACTACGCAACTAAATTACATATCAAAAATAATGGGATTCCGCTTAATATCATAGCATT
>CAZEDR010000467.1:0-2122 GCA_964510975.1 uncultured Melioribacter sp.
ATTGAAATAATTATTTTATAGAGCAACTAAATAAACAAATGTACAACTATCCACACACCGAGAAAGAACTGAGCAAGTCTAAGCTTCGCTCAAGCAAAAACTATACTTCGAATAAGACACAGTTCTTTGTGTGGTAAAGCTAAATAATATTTACACCGGTTAAAGATTACTAACATGGAGAAAGCTCAACCACAACATTTGGTGTTGGAAAAACTTGTGAGTAAAAAATTATGCGAAGAACAAATTACTTTCTAGGTTTTGACATTTCAGCCGATACTTTTTCGGCTTGTACGATCAGCAATCCGGAGAGTATTATTTTCTCTATGGATGATGTTTCTAACTCGTACGATGGATTTGAGCAAATCAACAATCTCATCGTTAAACATAGGTTGCCTGTTAATGAAACGATTATTTGTCTTGAGGCAACCGGTGTTTATGCTGAAAAACTTTGTTATTACTTTGCTTCAAGATCCTATCGCATCTGTGTGGAAGATCCTCACAAAATCAACCACGCCACCAAAGATTCTCCTCGTAAGAACGATCATATCGATGCTCAAAGAATAGCTGAATATGCTTATCGTTACATCGATAGACTTAATCTCTGGCAGCCAAGAGCCGAAATCCTTGAGCAAATCAAAACTTTGCTCTCAACAAGAGAGCATATCTCCGAGCAATTGATTGGCAATCAAAATGCCTTGAAAGCCTTGGCTAGAAAATATTATCAAACACCTCTTGCCAATAAAGTCTACCAAGAGACTATTACAAAACTCAAAGAACACATCAAAGAAATCGACAAAGAAATTAAATCTTTGACCGACAAGGATGATTCATTTCATCAATACGTGAGTTTAGCTAAATCAGTTCCCGGTGTTGGGTTACTCTTATCCGCTAATCTTCTTGTCTTAACAAACGGGTTTACAGAAAAGGTTAATTACAAGAAAATATCTTCTTATGCCGGAATATGTCCTTTTGAACAAAAGAGCGGCACATCACTAAACAAAAAACCTCGTTCTAGACGATGTGGACCGCAAAAGCTTCGAAAGCTTCTTTACCTTGCTTCATTATCTGTAAGAACACATAATCTTGCTTTCAAAAAATACTTCCTTCGTAGAGCGCTTGCAGGAAAACCTAATCGTCTAATTTTAAACAACATTGCCAATAAAATCTTAAAACTTACTTGTGCTATTATTAATTCTAAAACTAGTTTTATTAACAATTATCAATCGGTTAATCCTATGCTGCTTAAAACAGCTTGACTTTGTCATAATATTCGAAATGACAACGAGGTGATTTAATATGGAGATAGGAATGAAGAAGTTAATTTTTGTAATTGCACTTTCTTTTTTTATGATATTAAATTCGTTTGCCCAGCAAACAGAAAAGAAATATGAAAGCCTCTGGGAAGGAAAACTAAAAATAGGTTCGGTTGAACTTCGGTTGGTACTCAAACTTTATCAAAACGAAGACAAATCTTTCGGTGCCGATCTAGACAGTCCCGATCAAGGAGTCTTGAACATTCAGGCTACATCAACTATTGTTACGGATGATTCTGTGAAAATTGAAATCAAATCAATAATGGGATCGTATAATGCGGCGTTTATTAAAGACAGCGCAAAAGTGCGCGGAATTTTTAAGCAAGCTGGAATGGCACTCCCTCTCGAACTAAAAAAGATTGATAAAGTCAGCGAAGTTAAACGCCCTCAAATGCCGAAAAAACCATATCCATACAATGAAGAAGAAATAACATTTGAAAATAAAGAAGCCAATATTACACTCGCCGGCACTATCACTTTTCCAAAAGATGAAGGAAAATATCCGGCTGTAGTTATGGTTACCGGCTCCGGTCCGCAAGATAGAGACGAGTCGTTGATGAACCATAAGCCGTTTCTTGTTATTGCAGATTACTTAACACGCAATGGTATTGCAGTTCTTCGTTTTGATGATAGAGGAATTGCTAAATCGAAAGGAAGTTTTACAACAGCAACAAGCGCGGATTTTGCAACAGATGCTTTAGCGGCTGTTGAATATCTAAAAGCAAGAAAAGAAATTGATTCAAAGAAAATTGGAATTGCCGGGCATAGTGAAGGCGGATTGATTGCCCCGATGTGTGCCGTTAATTCAA
>CAZEDR010000468.1:0-2109 GCA_964510975.1 uncultured Melioribacter sp.
AAGACTGAGTCAAATACTTTCAGCCAAAGGTGTTAATCATTGGTTAGATGTTCGTCCCGGAACCGGACATGACTGGAATTGGTGGAGGGAAATGTTCCCGGAATATCTACGTAAGATCGGTTAAAAGTATTTTCTTAATCTTACTCGTAATCATAATCGTGCTCTTT
Source organism: uncultured Melioribacter sp. (assembly GCA_964510975.1). Lineage (GTDB taxonomy): Bacteria > Bacteroidota > Ignavibacteria > Ignavibacteriales > Melioribacteraceae > Stygiobacter. The sequence goes on from CAZEDR010000468.1 coordinate 168, forward strand.
GCTTCAATTAGAATATCAAAGACGAACACGATCAAGATCAAGATTAAGATCATGATCAAGAATATGAACAAGAAAAAAATATTTCTTTGAAAATATATCAATCACAAAAAGGTAGTAGATGAAAAAAATAGGAATACTGTTTGGGCAAGAGAACACATTTCCTCCGGCGTTTGTCGAGAGAGTCAATTCAAAAAAAGAATCGGGAATTATTGCTGAGTTAGCAAACGTTAATAAAGTTATTCAAGGGGAAGCTACAGATTATGCTGTGTTAATTGATAGAATTTCTCAAGATGTTCCATTTTACCGAGCGTATCTTAAAAATGCTGCACTTTGCGGAACTGCAGTTTTGAATAATCCTTTTTGGTGGAGTGCCGATGAAAAATTCTTTAATAATGCGCTGGCTGTTAAACTAGGAGTCCCGGTTCCAAAGACTGTTTTGCTTCCATCAAAGCAACACCCGGAAGATACTAATGAAAGATCATTCCGCAATTTGGAATTTCCGCTCGATTGGGATGGAATTTTTAAGCATATAGGTTTTCCGGCTTTCTTTAAACCGCACGCCGGCGGCGGATGGAAAAATGTTTACAAGTTGGAAAGTATAGATGATTTTTTCCGCGCTTATGCAGAAACCGGAAGGCTTGTTATGATGCTTCAAGAAGCAGTTGAGTTTAACGACTATTTCCGTTGCTATTGTATAGACAGAAGAGAAGTTCGCATAATGCAGTATGATCCAAAACAGCCACATCATTTGCGTTATGTTAAAAACCCGCCGCCGGTTGAAGCAAAATTGCTGAAGAAGATTGAAGAATATGTTCTTACACTTAATAACGCTCTTGGCTATGATTTTAATACTGTTGAATTTGCAGTGCGTGACGGAATCCCCTTGGCAATTGATTTTTGCAATCCAGCTCCGGATGCAGATGTAAACTCTGTAGGCGAAGAAAATTTTGAATGGGTTGTTGAGGCCGCTGCAAATATGGCTATCAGAAGAGCGAAGACGCACAAAGATAATGTCAATAATTTGACGTGGGGACATTTTGTGAAAGATTTTGTCGATGGCAAAAAACTGAAGGCGATAAAAACTAAGGCCGAATAACCATGGCACAAGAAAAACTTTATTCAATCGGAATTGAGGAAGAGTTTCAAATTATCGACCCTCAAACAAGAGAATTAAAATCTCACATTGAACAGATTCTTGATGAAGGGAAAGTAATTCTCAAAGAACAAGTAAAAGCCGAAATGCACCAGTCGGTGGTGGAAGTTGGTTCTGAAATATGCTACAACATAAAAGAAGCTAGAGCCGAAGTAATTAAGCTTCGTTCCAGTATTGCCAAAGTAGCAAAAGCTCACGGGCTTGAAATTGCAGCAGCCGGAACTCATCCATTCTCAAAATGGATTGATCAAAAAATTACAGATCATCCACGGTATCATGGTGTAGTAGAAGATATGCAAGATGTAGCACGTGCGAATTTGATTTTCGGTCTTCATGTTCACGTCGGTTTGAGCGATCGTGAAGAAAGTATTCACGTAATGAATGCGTTGCGCTACTTTCTGCCTCATATATTTGCATTAACAACTACATCACCTTTCTGGGAAGGAAGAAACACCGGGTTCAAATCTTACAGGACAAAAATCTTTGATCGTTTTCCTCGAACCGGAATTCCGGATCATTTTAACAGTTGGAGCGAGTTTGAATCCTATGTGAATTTGCTAATTAAAACCGGATGCATTGATGATGCAAAAAGAATTTGGTGGGATGTAAGACCGCATCCATACTTTAAGACTCTTGAAATTCGCATTTGCGATATTCCTATGAGAGTAGATGAAACCATAGCTATTGCTGCTCTTATTCAAGCTGTGGTAGCTAAATTGCATAAACTACTGCGCCAAAATCTTGGTTTCCGTTTATACCGTAGAATTTTGATCAACGAAAACAAATGGC
>CAZEDR010000469.1:0-2106 GCA_964510975.1 uncultured Melioribacter sp.
GTGGTGCAAATAATGCTTATACATGGTTACGTTACGCATTAACTTACCAAGACAGCGCAGTCTTGAAAGATCAAAACAAAACAACAGCTAACTGGACAGGTAAAACTCATTCTGGATATGAATTTACACCAAGAACAGGTGTTGGTGAATTAGCCAACGGCGGAGGCGGTAGTGGTGTTGTTTGGACTGTCCCAAATGTTGCCGGTTGGAATAGCACCTATTCCGGAAATGTTCCTCTAATTACTGTTGATCAATTGCCTTCTCGTGCGGTAGCTACAGCAGGTGTTTATAATTGGGCAATTTCAGTTCAGCCATTAGCAGATGGTACGAATGAAATTAGATGGTATTTTATTAAAAAAGCAGCAGCTGGCAAACCAACTGATTATTGGTTTGGCGGAACAGTCATTGATAAGAATGCGGTATCAAAAAAATTCAACGGCATCATGTTTAGTGTAAATAATGATGTAGATGAAACATGTAAACAAGTGAACATCAATGATGTTAAAGTTGATATGGGTAATCCAATCACAGTACCGGAAGCACCATGGCAGGCTTTCTATGTTGATACATGGGGAATTCTTGGACTTAGAGGCGGCGGCTGGTATATGACTCCGGGTGAAGTGATTGGAGACGTTACAATGTCAGGCAAAACTTCTCCGTCGGATTTTGCTGTAGTTAGAGGAGAATTTGCTAGTAGTGTAACTCCTTCAACTTCCAAAGCGCTTATTGTTACTGGAAATATTGAATTAGTTGGTGGTGGATTTGAAGATTGGAGTAGCTTCCGTTACGGATTATTTAATAGCTCTGTAGGCAAAGTAGATGCAAATCATAATTGGCCCGGAGATGAAGGCAAACATTCAGGTTATATTTTCTTTGCACAGTCCGGAAATCAAGATCCATACTATTGGGCTGGCGCAAATAAAAATGGAACTTGGGGCGGCATTGTAAACGGAATACCAATCTACAATTACGGTCCTCAAGATTATCCTATTGGTGTTGAATATCCAAAACCGGCAAAAGTACATGGCAAAGCCGGCCGTTACGATTTCGCAATTTCTGTTCAACCACTTGCTGATGGTACAGCCGAGGTTAGACATTTCTTAACAAGCCGAGACAAGAAATATTATTGGGCAGAAAAAGCAATTGATAAAAACAGTCCTCGTGCTGCAACAAGATTCAACTCAATTGTTTTTGGTATGAGCAACAAAACAACTACAGCAATGAAGATTCATGACGTAAAAGTTGATATTGGTAATCCAATTACATTACCTACACCAACAGCTGTTGAAGAAACAATTAGCTCAGTACCAACAGAATATGCGTTGAATCAGAACTATCCAAACCCATTCAACCCAACAACTACAATCGAATTTGCTCTTCCAAAGAGTGGAACGGTTAAGTTAGTTGTATATGATATATTGGGCAGTGTAGTTGCAGAACTAGTAAACAAAGATCTAAATGCAGGCTATCATAAAGTAGATTTTAACGCAGCAAATATTTCTTCAGGAGTTTATTTCTACTCAATCAAATCCGGAGAATTTTCAAGCGTTAAAAAACTTATTCTTCTCAAGTAGTTTTTTAGATTGCTTTGCGAAAAACAAGCAAAGCAGTAAAATCTTAATACTTTAGAAGTAATTTAGTTCTTTTCAAATCATGCAGCCTGTCCAATTCTTCGGGCAGGCTGTTTTTTTAAGCAACGGTACTCAAATAATTTCAAAGCAGTGGAATATGAAAAAAGTATTTAGAATTAATGGAAAAGTATTTGGTGTGTGTTTAGTATTCACTCTTGTGCTCATCAATACTATTAATGCGCAAAGCGGAACTATTCAAACTAATGTTCCGGCATTAAAGGATGTATATAAAAACGATTTCAAAATTGGCTGCTTGTTGTCGTATGCTCATATAGGCTTTCCCACAGATCCCGTTGTTACAGGGCAGTCAGCTGTTGTTGATGCAAACGGCGGATACTTAATTAAGTATCACATGAATTCGATGTCGCCAGGCAACAACATGAAACCGCAATATACAGTTGATCTTAATGCAAGTGCTGCGGCTTATAACGCAGCTTCAACTCAAGCAAAAAAAGATTCCGTTGATGTTAATCCA
>CAZEDR010000470.1:0-2095 GCA_964510975.1 uncultured Melioribacter sp.
GTCCGGTTACCGGACAAACTGAAGTGAACTCCGGCGCATAATGAATAATTGTATAATCACGCTCCGGATTTGGATTAGGGAACGTAACCAAGATTTTAGTTTTATCTGACATTCGATTTACCTACTTAATTTTATTTTGGAATCTTATGAAGCTAACTTAATACATAGAAGATTAGAGGAGGGTTCTTATCCATGCTCAATTTTAAATTCACGATATATTATTTCTTTTTCTATCATAACGAGCCGTGGCTCTTTAAGTTTTGTGTTCAAAAATTACGAATAATAGAACGCAGATGACGCGGATTAAACTGATAAAAACGGATCAATCAGCGAGAGATGCTTTCTATTCTTCACTCTACGTTCTTCGTTCTACACTCTACACTCAATACTTCGGTCTAATTTTATACGGAATCGGATCTTCAACACCGGCTTGCTCAAAGCCGCGCAAGCGAAAGGCGCAGCTATCGCAAACGCCGCATGCTTCATCTTCACTTTGATAGCAAGACCAAGTTAAGTGTAATGGCGCGCCAAGTTCAATTCCTTTTTTCACAATATCTGCTTTAGAAAAATGAATGATCGGCGTCTCGATTTTAATTTTGGTTTCCGGCTTAGTACCAAGATCAATCATTTTTTCGTAGGCGGTAAAGAATTCGGGACGGCAATCGGGATAGCCGCTTGCGTCTTCGTAAACCGCGCCGACAAATATCGCACTCGCGCCAATAACTTCTGCCCAGCTAGTACATGCACTTAAAATGTTGGCGTTTCTAAACGGAACATAAGAACTAGGAATTTCATGATTTCCCAAATCAGCTTTAGTTACTTCTATAGAGTTATCTGTAAGTGAAGAGCCGCCAATTTGTGCAAAATGCCTAAGGTCAATAACTAATCGCTTTTCGGCATTATAGAAATCGGCAATTTCATTGAACGAATTCAACTCATGTGTTTGGGTTCGCTGTCCGTAATTAATATGTATCAACGCCAATCTATATTCTTGATTTGCAATAGCGGCTGTAACACAACTATCCATACCGCCACTAACAGCAACTACAGCTAATTTATTTTTTGACATAATTCTCTGTTAAATAACAGATCAAAAATAGCAAAATGGATTTTGAGAATGAAGAATTGCTTTTGCGCCTTGGCGTCTTAGCGAGAAAAAATATCTCGCAGAGACGCAAAGCCACTAAGAGAAGCTCTTTCTAGATAGATGAAGCGAAATTGCAATCACTAGGCTTACAACTGCTGAGTAAGATTTGTCATAATTCTCTGTTAAATAACAGATCAAAAATAGCGGATTTTGAGAACGAAGAATTGCTTTTGCGCCTTAGCGTCTTAGCGAGAAAAAATATCTCGCAGAGACGCAAAGCCACTAAGAGAAGCTCTTTCTAGATAGATGAAGCGAAATTGCAATCACCAGACTTGCAACTGCAGAGAGTAAGAATGGAACTTGCGAACCGAGCTGATCCCATAAAATTCCGGTTAGAAAAGAACCGAGCATAACTGCAAAACTAGAGAGCATTGTGAGAAGTCCAATGGCAGTTCCTCTATACTCAGACGAAATTAAATCGGAAACCCATGCTTTAGATACACCCTCAGTTGAAGCGGCATAGATTCCATATAATGCAAATAATCCCCACATAAGTGTCGATGAATTGCTAAGAGCAAAACCTAAGTAAACAGCAGAAAAAATTATCAACCCGAAGGAAAACATTTTTTTCTTTCCGAGTTTATCGGCCAGCAGTCCAATAGGATATGATGCAAATGCATAGATGAAATTGTAAAACACATATCCCAGTATAGAAGTAGTATCGGAACCGGAAACATCTTTCGATTTCAGAATCAAGAAAACATCGCTGCTGTTTACAAGTGAAAAAAGAACTACAATGGTTAATAATCTCTTGTATTCTTTTGGCGCCGATTTCCAGAATTGTGAATAAAGTTTTTTCTTTGGTGCTATCGAATTTGTTTTTTTCTCTTTTACGGCAAGTGTAAAACCAAAAGCAAATATTGATGGAATGAGAGCAATCAAATATATCGTTTGATACTTCCCCGGCAGAAAATATAACAGCGCAAGTGCGGCTAAGGGTCCGGCAAC
>CAZEDR010000471.1:0-2077 GCA_964510975.1 uncultured Melioribacter sp.
AAAGAGCTTCCAGTGTTGAACATGATTACTTAACAAACGGATTTCTTGCAAAAACAAATAAAGAAGAAATTCAAGCGCCCGGTTATACTGCATACACTCTTCTTGAAATGAAAGATGTTACCAAAGAAATTTTAGCAGCATCAAAAGATGCTAAGAATGCGGAAGAGCAAGATAAGTTAACAAACAAAAAAATTGCGGAGCTAACCGAGAGTATTTCGAAAGGCAAAGAAGATATTTCCGCAACTGTTGCTGATATGTTTTACGGCAAGCAGTACTATTTGTTTATCTATAGAAAATTTGAAGATGTTAGATTGGTTTTCTCTCCTCCAATGGCAATTGGCAATTACGGCGGAGAAACTGATAACTGGATGTGGCCCCGTCACACCGGTGATTTTTCTTTCCTTCGCGTTTATTCCGCTCCGGATGGTTCAGGCAGAAAATATAATCCGGAGAATGTACCTTACAAACCGAAAGTTTGGCTGAAAGTTTCGAACGGAAATCTTAATGAGGGCGACTTGACATTTATTCTCGGCTTTCCAGGATTTACAACCCGCTACCGCACTTCAACTTCTGTTGATTGGAATCTGAACAAGAATTATCCATTTACAATTAAGAACTTCAAAGAGATAATTGCATTGCTTGAAGATGTAAGCAAGAATGACGCTGGTGGAAAAATCAAAGTTGCGAACCTAATTAAAGGACTTGCCAACACTATGAAAAATTATGAAGGCAAAGTTCATGGAATGAAAAAAACTAATTTCCTTGATAAGAAATTAGAATTCGAAAAAGATTTTATGAAATGGGTTGTAAGCAATCCGGAAAGAAAACAAAAGTACGCGGATGTTTTAGCTAAGGAAAAAGAACAATACACAGTCATTGCTAAAACCAAAGAGAGAGATGATGTTCTTGGAAATTTTGGAGGATTAGCCGGTCTTCAACTTTCAACGGCAATGCAGATTTATGGTTTTAGAAAAGAACTTGAAAAGCCGGAAACTGAAAGACAACCGGGAATCAGCGAGGATGATGTTGCCGGTGCTGTTGATGGTTTAAAATATGCTTACAACGATTATTATGAGCCGGCTGAAAAAGCTTTGTTTGTCCGGACACTAAAAATGGCTCAAGGACTTCCTGCAAATCAAAGAATAGAACCAATTGATAAATGGCTAAGCGGCAAATCCGGTTCTATTGAACAATTTGTTGATGAAGCCGTAAAATCATCCAGGCTGAACAATGTTGAATTTGCCTCAGAGTTGTTCAAAAAATCTTCCAAGGAATTGGAGAGCATTGATGATCTGTTTATGAAGTTAGCAGTTGCGTTGTATCCGCTTAATCAAGAAGCAACTAAAGTTAATCTAAACTTTAATGCCCAGGTTCAACCGCTGCGTAAAATTTATCTTGATGGCGTTTACGAATGGAAGGGCAATACAATGTATCCCGATGCGAATTCGACAATGCGTTTCACCTATGGAAATGTTAAGGGATACCAGCCCGCCGACGCAGTTTGGTATTCTCCATTTACAAGTTTGAAAGGTGTTGTTGAAAAGAACACAAACGAAGAACCTTTTAACGCACCAAAAGGATTAGTTGATCTTTACAACAAAAAAGATTTCGGTAAATGGATTGATCCGGAATTGAAAGACGTGCCGGTTGCATTCACACACTTAGGTGATATTACCGGCGGCAATAGCGGCAGTCCGGTACTTAATGCAAAAGGTGAACTGATTGGACTAGCGTTTGATGGAAACTACGAAGCAATGATTAGCGACTGGCAGTTCGATTATGATATTCAAAGAACAATTTCGGTTGATATTCGTTACGTGTTATTCATTACAGAGAAGTTTTCCGGCGCAAAATTTTTGTTAGATGAAATTAGTGCCAAGTAATTCATTTTAGAAGGTTGACTAAAGTTTGCTGCTTTAGTCAACCTTAATTTAATACTATGGATTAACGTTATTGGTTGCACCGGCTTTTGCAGCCAGCTCGTTATTCTCTTTCTTAATTTCCATCTGATTTCTAAACAGGTAACTGCCCTGGCTAATTCCCATTAATAAAATTAATTCATCCGGTACCGACCATA
>CAZEDR010000472.1:0-1049 GCA_964510975.1 uncultured Melioribacter sp.
TGAAAGAGAAAAATTGGGGCAGAATAATCAACATTACTTCGCTTTCTGTAAAACAGCCGGTTGATAATTTGATTCTTTCAAACTCTTTGAGAAGTAGCGTAACGGCTTTCGCAAAAACTTTAAGCGCTCAAGTTGGCAAACATAATATCACAATAAATAATGTTGCCCCCGGCTATACTTTGACGGGAAGACTCTATGAGTTGGCAGTTGTTCGCGCAAAGCAACGAGGAGTTTCACACGAAGAAGTACTAGCTACTATGGCAGCAGAAGTCCCGATGAAACGCTTAGCTCGTCCAGATGAAATTGCATCCATGATTGTTTACCTAGCTTCTGAACAAGCTGGTTACATTACCGGACAAACTATTGTTGTAGATGGCGGAGCGATTAGAGCAACCTATTAATTGAGAATTGAGAATGGCGAATTGAGAGTTCCCAAATAGGAAAATTTTCCTCAAAACAGAGGACATGATGAAACACGAAATAGAAATAGTAGTCCAACCCGAAAAGTTAAATGCTTATGAGTTTTTGAGAATTCAATCTGCTCAGATACTAAAAATCAATCTATCTGAAATTAGGGGTGTTCAAGCTATTCGTCGTTCGGTTGATGCGAGAAGCAAAAATCCGGTTTATAGAATTAAAGCAATCGTTTATATAAATGAAAAACCAGCGGAATTAAGAACAACCATCCAATACAAACTGCTTCAAACAAAAAAAAATGTTGTTATTGTTGGTATGGGTCCGGCGGGAATGTTTGCCGCTTTACGTTTGATTGAACTTGGCATCAAACCAATTATTGTTGAGCGGGGAAAGGATGTTCAGCTACGCAGAAAAGACTTAAAAGCTATTCAGCAAGATGGTAATGTAAACCCGGATTCTAATTATTGTTTTGGAGAAGGCGGTGCCGGTACCTATAGCGATGGCAAACTTTATACACGCTCTACAAAGCGGGGAGACGTTGGGCGAATATTAAACATTTTTGTTCAGCATGGAGCGCATGAAGAAATTCTTATTGACGCTCATCCGCATATTGGCTCGAACAAACTACCCAA
>CAZEDR010000472.1:1059-2070 GCA_964510975.1 uncultured Melioribacter sp.
TAACTGCGGCGGAGAAATTCATTTCGATTCCAGAGTTACCGATTTTGTTAAACGGGAAAACAAAATTTGCGGCGTAGTTGTCAACCAATCAAAAGAGATTCTTGCTGACGCAGTTATTCTTGCTACAGGACACTCGGCGCGCGATATTTATTATTTACTCGATCAGCACAAAATTAAAATTGAGGCAAAACCATTTGCTATGGGAGTGCGAATTGAACATCCGCAAGCGCTGATTGATGAAATGCAATATCACTCTAAAGAACGCAATCCAAATCTGCCGGCATCGAGCTACAGTTTAACTTGTCAGGTTGATGACCGTGGTGTTTATTCTTTTTGTATGTGTCCCGGCGGAATAATTATTCCGGCATCTACTGATAAAAATGAATTAGTTCTGAATGGCATGAGCGTTTCACGAAGAGATTCACCCTTTGCTAATTCCGGTTTTGTTGTTTCGATAAATGAAAATGATTGGAAAGATTATTCTTCTCACGGAGTTTTTGCCGGATTGGAATTTCAGAAAAGTGTTGAGAGGATAGCATTTGAAGCCGGTGGGAAAACACAGCGCGCTCCGGCTCAGCGAATAACAGACTTTGTAAAAGGAATGACTTCGAGTTCACTGCCAAAGTCATCTTATATACCGGGGACAGTTTCTTCTCCGTTGCACGAATTATTACCGGAACAAATTGCGAATAGTTTGAAGCAAAGCTTGTTTGTATTCGATAAGAAAATGAAAGGTTACCTAACGGAAGAAGCGCAAATCTTAGCAGCGGAAACAAGAACAAGCTCGCCAATAAAAATTCCGCGTGATAATGAAACATTGATGCATGTTGAAGTTGAAGGTTTGTTTCCTTGTGGAGAAGGTGCCGGCTATGCCGGTGGAATTGTTTCCGCGGCAATTGACGGAGAGAGAAGTGCTGAGGCAACTGCCAAATTTATTAACTTCAATAACTGATTATTATTCAATAATGTTTGAGTAACGCTGTTAATTTTTATCTTCGAATGTTATATTTG
>CAZEDR010000473.1:0-2062 GCA_964510975.1 uncultured Melioribacter sp.
AATTACATTCGATGTTACAAATACAAATCCTTCCGGTAAAACTCCGCTAATAAATTATCCTGGAAATGTGTACGCACATACCGGTGTTTACATTAATAATGATAATTCTACCTGGCAGAAAGTGATTGGACGTTGGGGTGATAACAGTGAACAACCCCAGGTTACCTATCTCAGTCCAAATCATTACCAACTAGTAGTAAACAATCCAAGAAATTATTATGGTGTTGATGCATTACAAAAAATAACCACTTTAAATTTTGTCCTAAGAAGTTCGGATGGAACTAAACAGACAGAAGATATTCATATTCCCCTCTATAGTTCCGGAATTTCTATTGTTATAAATTCCCCTACGTTGAATTTAAATTTCGGCGATCCGATGCGTTCGCCTGTTTTTGTTTCATCGGGGTCAACTCTTCCCATTTCTGTTTCAACTACCGTAAACGGCACAATTAAGCTTTTTATAAATGGAATTCAGATATCTCAGAGTACCACTAATTCATTAAGCTACAATTTTAATCCTGACAATTACTTCGTTGGGAGAAATGATATCAAGATCACTGCAGTAGATATAGCAAACAATAAAGACTCGACTCTGTTTGTGATTATGAGAAATCCCGCGATTAATAATCTTCCTTTACCTGCAGGCAACCAGATTGGAATAAATTACGGAAGTGATCCGACAAAGGTTACTCTTGCATTTTACGCTCCTAAAAAAAATTTTGTTTATGTTGTAGGTGAATTTGGGACCAGCGATTGGAAAGTTGATGCAACTTATTTTATGAATCGAGACGAAGCTAAAACTGACAGCGTAATCTGGTGGACTACTATTTCAAATTTAGAAAGCGGTAAAGAATATGCTTATCAATTTTTAGTTGACGGAAATTTGCGCATATATGATCCTTACACAGAAAAGATACTTGACGAGTATAACGATAAATATATTCCAACAACTGTCTATCCAAATCTTAAAACGTATCCTTCGGGAAAAACTAATGGATTGGTTTCTGTACTGCAGACAAATCAACCAGCTTATTCATGGAAGGTTTCTCAGTTTGTAAGACCTGCAAAAGAGAAACTTGTGATTTATGAATTGCTCATCCGGGATTTTGTAAGTACTCATTCGTATAAAACAATAATGGATACTCTAAGTTATTTTAAAAAACTTGGAGTAACCGCAATTGAATTAATGCCGATTACAGAATTCGAAGGGAATGACAGCTGGGGATACAATCCAACAACTTATTTTGCACCTGATAAATATTACGGTTCCAAGAACGATCTGAAAGCTTTCATCGATGCGTGCCATCAAAATGGGATTGCTGTTATTCAAGATATTGTTTTGAACCATGCATACAATTCAAATTCGCTAGCGCAATTATACTGGGATAATGTGAATTACAGACCGGCTTTGAATAATCCATGGTTTAATGCTGTTTCTCCTAACACTGCTTATTCATGGGGTAATGATTTCAATCATGAAAGCAAAGACACAAAATATTTTGTTGACCGGGTAACTTCATTCTGGTTGACGGAATATAAAATTGACGGATTCAGATTTGATTTCAGTAAAGGTTTTACTAATACCCCGGGTGATGGCAGTGCATATGATGCGGCACGAATTGCCATTTTAAAACGTATCGCAGATAAAATATGGAATGTATCACCTGGCGCTTATCTTATATTGGAACATTTCTGCGCAAATGGCGAAGAGATGGAACTTGCCAACTATGGTATGATGCTTTGGGGAAATATCAATAATAGATATAATGAAGCTACGATGGGTTATATTTCTACATCGAACATTAACGATGTATCATATAAACAAAGAGGTTGGGCAGCACCAAATCTTGTTGGATATATGGAAAGTCACGATGAGGAAAGATTGATGTATAAAAATATTACTTATGGAAATTCCAACAGCAGCTACAATGTAACAAATCTTACTACTGCCTTAAGTAGAATTCAGCTAGCGGCAAATTTATTTCTCTTAGTCCCTGGACCAAAAATGATTTGGAAGTTTGGTGAAATTGGATATGACTATTCAATAAATTACACAAGTATG
>CAZEDR010000474.1:0-2058 GCA_964510975.1 uncultured Melioribacter sp.
AATCAAAACAATTTCGTAAACGTCTTTTTGTCTTTGAGTAAACTTTCCGCTAACCGGAAATGTGCGTGTAATATCACTTGAGTAATGAAGTAAAGATTCCGCGCCGGAATCATTTACAACTAAATCACCGGCTTTAAGTTTATTGCCGTAATAGTGATTGTGAAGAGTTTCTGCGTGGCGGGAAAATATCACAGGAAAACCAAGTCCGCTACCGAGAGACATAGCCAGTCCGGCAATGAAACCCATAACGTCTCGTTCATACATTCCCGGCTTCGCAAAACGCATTGCAGTTGTCTGCATTTGGTAAGCAATCTCAATTGCTTTTTCCAGCTCAGCAATTTCTTCCGGAGCTTTAACTTGTCTTTGCTCAGCAATAGCTTTTATAAGCAGCATCGAAGCATATTCATTTACATATTTTGGCGCGATGCCGAGCAGCTTATGCAGCTTTAGAATGTTATCATGTCTGTACTGTGGAACGAAATGAATTTTTCTTCCTTGCTTAATCGCGTTTGAACAAACTGTTTCTAATTCGCTTGCCGATGCGGTAAACTTAACGCCGCATTTTACAGCACGCTGTTTAATTGTAGGTTGTGGCCCCATCCAAACAATATCATCAATAGTAAAATCATTTCCGTAAACAGTTTCTTTATTTTCATCAAGGTCAATTACTGCGGCAAGTTCGGCATGGTCTAAGCCAAAGTAATAGAGAAATGTCGAGTCTTGACGGAATGAGTAGGTGTTATCGGTGTAATTCATCGGAGCTTCATTATTGCCGAGAAAAAGTATCAATCCCGATTTTAATTTCTTTTTAAGTTCTGCTCTGCGGCTAACATAAATTTTTGAGTTGAACATATTTTTCACCTTTTATTTTAACTACGTTGGTACTTTGTTCACTTCAATACTCTAAGAACTGATTTTCCAGTAGTATTCACTAATGCGCTTGTGAAAATAAGAAGATAGTTTGCAAAGAAAAACCTTTTGAAAGGAGAATTCGATTCAAGAAATCGATTTTAAAATTCAGCGTAAACGCAAAGAGAAATTATGGAATTCCCCTTTTCACAAATTTTAATAATAACAGAATCGAAATATTGTATTAAATTCACATCGATTTTTTAGGCAAATAGTTAATGAAAGATATTCTGAAAAGCGATTCCGCCAGAGAGTTCGACAGATTTCATCAGGAAGTCGAAGAATTAAAAGATGTTTGGGAAAGTTATCAGCAATTACTTCTAAGCTTCAAAGCCAGCGAAGAAGAAATAAAGAAAAAAAATGATGAGCTGAATGAACTAAATGACTCCAAGGACAAATTTTTTTCTATTATTGCTCACGATCTTCGCTCTCCATTTCAAGGCTTACTTGGTATTTCAAATTATTTAGTAGAGGAATTCGATACACTTGAGAAAGAAGATTTCAAGGAAATGATTCTTTCGTTAAACGAAGCTCTTCATACTCAATACAAATTTTTAGATGATTTATTGAACTGGTCGCGTATTCAATCCGGCAGAATGATTATAGAGCCTGCTTATTTAAATCTGACCATCGAGCTGCAGAAGGTCTTGCGTTTGTTTGAATCAACAATTAATAGCAAAAAAATTAGTCTCGCCATCAACATCAATTCCAATCAGAAAATTTTTGCCGATGATGATATGCTCGCATTGCTTTTAAGGAATTTAATTTCGAATGCGATTAAGTTTTCTCATTCAGGCGGAACTGTTGAAGTAACCGCTTTTGAAGAAGACGACATGGTTCTGGTTGTTGTATCGGATACCGGCGTTGGAATAAAACAAGAAAATATTCCAAAACTGTTCAGAATTGACATTCAATTCACCACTCACGGAACCAACAAAGAAAGCGGCAATGGACTGGGACTGGTTCTCTGCAAAGAGATCATCGAGAAACATGGCGGTAAAATTTGGGTAGAAAGCGAAATAAACAAAGGCACGCAATTCTTCTTTACACTTCCATTAAAGAGTGAACTTTCAGACTAAAGTTCTTCGTTATACCAATAAAGATTTTTGAATTTAATTATCAAGGAAATAGCATGGCTAATGCAGTTTT
>CAZEDR010000475.1:0-2054 GCA_964510975.1 uncultured Melioribacter sp.
ACTTCGTAAGAGTTTTCACCAATTACAACATGAGCTTTTCCGCCAAGCACAATCTGTTCATGCTCAACAGAGTTTGTATGCATCGGCATTCCGCCGCCAGGTTCAATCGAAAACTTGCGCATCGCAAAGTTTGGCGCTTCTTGCGAGCTTATTAAAACTTGCCGCGTAGTTTTTGTTCCGGCTTTAACTTCTTCTTTTACAATTTCATTTATTTGTTTAACAAACATTTTATCTCCTTCTTATAAGTCGTCTAGTGCTCTTTCAGCTTGATTAAGATGTCTCAGCTCGTGTGCGATTGTTATCATAATGACCTCGCCGAGACGAAGTTTTTTTAATTCAAGTGTAGGCCAGGGAACCTTAATAGTTTTCAGCTCGGAAGGCTCTACGCATTGAAGCGCAGTTAGAAACTCATCTTGCAGAGCAAGAAAATCATCTAGAATGTCTTTGCCGTAGTTTGATTTTGTATTCAGCATACGTTTAGGAGATTTCAATTTTACTTTTACCTTTGGTCCCGTAAAATGAATAAACGTTTTAGCAAACAACCCGGCTTTTATTTTGATTTCCTCGTCAATCTCAACAGAAGCTCTCTTTGGAATCTTGGGAACATTACTTAAATAACTTTGCGCCGCAAGAATAAGGTGCTCCATACACTCCGCCGCTGACCAGCGGTTTTCAGCACTTTTTTTATTAAGCTCATCTACCGATGCTTCGTTGAATAATTTATAGGCTCTTTCTTTTATCTGTTCAAAATGATTGACCATTTGGCTTTGAGTCATCGAAAAAAGGCTCATTCCATTTCCCTTCTTTTGTTCGGCTACAATTTACCAAATTGTAA
Organism: uncultured Melioribacter sp.; assembly: GCA_964510975.1. Lineage (GTDB taxonomy): Bacteria > Bacteroidota > Ignavibacteria > Ignavibacteriales > Melioribacteraceae > Stygiobacter. The sequence goes on from CAZEDR010000475.1 coordinate 836, forward strand.
AACTATATTTTCAGCTAGATTTACTTTTTGTAACTTGCCGACCGTTAATTAAAGCGAACACAAATCAGATTGGAATCTTTATGTATACCTCCCGACTTATACTTCTTCTTGTTTTGATTGCGTCAACTATAACCGCCGAAACAACTAAAGATAAATTTCTTACGCTAGCGGAAAAATCCAACTTTGAATCTACTTCCCGCCATGTCGATGTTATAAATTTCTTCAAAGAACTAAAGAAAATTTCTCGCAACCTCAGAATCGAGTCAATGGGAACTAGCATTGGCGGCTTAGATATTCCTTTGATTGTTCTTGCAAAACCTTTACCGAATTCTTATAAAGATATTAAAAAAGACAAGCGCATTGTAGTTTATTTGCAAGCAAATATTCATGCCGGAGAAGTTGAAGGTAAAGAAGCTGTGCAAATGCTGGCGCGGGATATTCTACTTAAAGAAACTCCAGACTATCTTAAAAATGTAATCATTCTTATCTGTCCAATTTTTAATGCCGATGGAAACGAACAAATCAGCAAGCAAAGCCGCCCGCATCAAACCGGACCGTTAAACGGCGTTGGTGTTCGCTACAATGGAATGATGCTCGATCTAAACCGCGATGCTATGAAAGTTGAGTCACCGGAAGTTTATGGAATGATTACAAACGTTCTCAACAAGTGGGATCCGGCGCTGATGATGGATCTTCACACAACCAACGGTTCGTATCATAAAGAACCCACAACTTACACTTGGATGGTAAATCCAAACACAGACCGCGGCTTAATAAATTATATGCGCGATAAAATGATGCCTTGGGTAAAGAACGATTTAACAACAAACTACAAATGGCAAAATCTTTTTTATGGCGAGTTCTTTGATCAGCGCACACCGGAAAAAGGCTGGGTTTACGATGCCGTTCAGCCGCGCTACATTGTTAATTACATCGGCTTAAGAAACCGTCTTTCTATACTAAATGAAAACTATGTTTATGCCGATTTCAAAACGCGAGTGATTGGTTGTTACAATTTGCTAAAATCGGTTTTGGAATATGCATCAACAAACAAAGATGAAATTAAGAAGATGCTTAAAGAGGTTGATGAGAAAACTATTGCTCGCGGGATGAATCCGGTAGAAAGCGATTCTGTTGCCGTTGAATTTGTGAATAAACCGGGTCCGGTGCCGGAAACAATTAACGCTTACGAAATGGAAGCGTACAAAGACGCAAACGG
>CAZEDR010000476.1:0-2053 GCA_964510975.1 uncultured Melioribacter sp.
CAGAGAATCACAGAGAAAAGATATTCATTCTGATTCTTACGTAAGGTGAATTATTAATTAATAATCTCTTTTACTTTTTGGTACCCGCTTTTGCTTACCGGAAGTTTTTTGCCGTCGTGAAGCACTACTTGGTAAGATTCCTTCTCGAGCAAATCAATCTGCTTTAGTAAGCTAAGCTTAATAATATACGATCTGTGAATGCGGATGAAGTCTTTTGGGCTTAAGTTCTCCTCAAAGTATTTCATCGTTTTCTGCTTTAAGAAATTTCCCTTTTGAGTATAGAGCATTGTATAATCATCCTGAGCTTCAATGTATTTAATATCCTCTACCGGTATGAGTGTAATCTTTTGCTGATTTTTTACAACAATTCGCTCAAGCGATTCTGTTCTGGAATCAGCAACTTTTAGAATATCATTAAACTTTGCATCAGACAAAATTTTGTTTGAGAGAAGCCTTGTTGCTTTCTCCAGCGCTTCGTTAAATCTTTCTTCCGAGAAAGGTTTAAGCAAGTAATCAGTGGCGTTAACTTCGAATGCTTTTAGTGCATATTGATCGTAAGCAGTAGTGAATATAATTACCGGCGGTGTTTCAATCAGTTCCAGCATTTCGAATCCGGTTAGCTTTGGCATCTGAATATCAAGAAAAATTAAATCGGGTTTAAGCTCATTTATTTGTTTAATGCCGTCAAAACCATTGCTGCATTCGGCTAAAACTTCAATCGATTCATTTTTCGCTAAATATGCCTTTATTAGGTCTCGACCCAACTGTTCATCATCAATTATTAGTGTCTTAATTTTCTTCATATTCAGCTCATCGGTATGTAAATAGTTACTTTGAAATGTGAATCCGTTTTATCTGCAACAACCAGATTATCTTGGTTGTAAATTAGTTTCATCCGGTTTTGAATGTTTTTAATTCCTATTCCGGCTCCTTTTCTTGGAAGCGATTCCGGATCAAAATTGTTTTCAACACTAATCTTAAAATATTCTTTTTCCACACCGCAAGAAAGTTTGATAGTTACTTTCTCGAGACTTTCATAAACGCCATGCTTAATTGCGTTCTCGAATAATGGTTGTAGAATCATGTTAGGAACTTCAACTTCTTTGCATTCTGGCTTCAAATCTTCAACAAACTCAAACTTATCGGCGAAGCGGATTTTCTCAATATCCAAGTATAGTTTAGCATTATTTAGCTCATCAATTAACTTACTTTTTTGAGTTTCGTTTTTGACAAGTGTATTTCTGAGGAATGCCGAGAGCTTGATCGTCATGTCTTGCGCGCTCTGCGGGTTGCTAAGAGTAAGCGAACTAATGGAATTAAGGCTATTGAAAATGAAGTGTGGATTAATCTGGTACTTTAACGCGTTAAGTTCAGCCTCTTTTACCAATCCTTTCAACTCAACTTCCTTCAAAACTTTTTCTTGAAAATTGTTGTAATAGATGATAACGTAATTAATAGAAACAAGTACAATGTAATAAAGAATACCAATCAAGAAACGCCAGATAATCGATTTACTGAGAAATTCTAGAAAATGTTTTTCTTGCGACAAAATTTTACTAACAATAAACTCTCCGGCGGCTACCCAGATTCCGGCTGTAATTACAGCGGAAACAATATGGTTCATAAATATTTTAAGCGGTGTATAGTTTTCCAGATTGTTAAATCTAACCGTGTACCAGATTCCAATTCCAATAACCAGATAAAGGAAATTGAAAATTGATGAATCAATTACAGCCGAGTAAAAATTTATGTTTTGAACGATCATTATGATTGCAACGTGGGAGATAAAAATCAGAAACCACACCGATGCGTAAGCTGCAAAAATCTTTTTACTGCTTGTAAACGGATTGCTCATCTAGCACCTTAGTTTGATAACTCGCCGCCGCCAAATACAACCGAACCCTTAATCACTAAAACAGAATCGGTAGAAGGAGTTGAATTAAAATTTGGAAATCGTTTGTCTTCGAAACCGCCGAAAACTGAAGATACATTTACAACAACTTTCCAATCTTGAGGAATATACAATTCAACGCCGCCAAAAATCGCACTCACA